>NZ_JABMCQ010000001.1 GCF_013179575.1 Sphingobacterium shayense
AGATTGTTGGAAATTGTTCCACAGTGTTTAGTTTCTCACGAAAGGTCTCGTAGAAGTCTTCTTTGTTATTGCCTTCGTTATCTGAAAGGTCTTGGATATTGATATTGTTGAAATCGCTCATTTATGTTCCCTCCTAATTTTGATATAATCAATAATTGTACCTATTGTGAGTACTGACGTATTGACCTTTTCTTTCGGTAAGCTGAATTTTGAATCGATATGCTAAATTTTTTTTGCGTTATCCAGTTAGTTGCTAAAACAATTACCTTGCTTTTTTTGCTGCGTTTATCTCAAAAATGGGTTTTATCCGAAGTAAATAGGGTATTATTTTAGTAAAAAAATGTTGACAAAAGTGTCAGTCTGCTAAATATATTTAGTAGATTGCTTTTTTTAGCATTGGGTATGAAAAAACGAGTATTAATTAGCGATATCGCAAAAGCATTAGGCATTTCAGTGACAACGGTTTCCTTTATTTTAAATGATAAGGCAAAAGAAAAACGGATAAGTGACGCGTTAACCAAACGGGTTTTAGATTATGTAAAGAAAGTTGGTTACAAGCCCAATCAGCTTGCAAAAAGTTTAAGAACAGGCCAAACTAAGATATTAGGTTTGTTGGTCGAAGATATTGCGAACCCTTTTTTTTCTAATGTTGCTAAATATATCGAGAGGCAAGCCTACGAAGCTGGTTATCATATAATCTATTGTAGTATGGATAATGACGAATTGAAGGCCAAAGAGTTGATTCAGCTCTTTATGGATCGACAAGTGGACGGCTTTATTATTACCCCGTCCGAGGGATTAGAATCTACAATCCAGAATATTAAACAAAATAATACCCCGTTAGTCTTGTTTGACAGATTTATGCCGAATGTGGAAACTAATTATGTTGTGTCGGACAATAAGCGTGGTGCTTATGACGCTACAAAACATTTGCTGGAAGCTAAAAATAAAAGGGTGGGATTGATCTCATTATACTCTAACCAAACACAAATGAGAGATCGCCTTGATGGTTATATGGAGGCTATGGATGAGTTTCGTACGCAGTCTTTTGTAAAAAAGTTGGATCTAGATAGTCCAGATGAGGAATCTAAAGCGCAAATTTTAGAATTTGTTGTCGACAATAATTTGGATGCAGTTTTGTTCGCGACGAATTATTTAGCAGTCGACGGTTTAAAAGCGCTTAAAGAGAATAAGATTCCGTTGCCGAAAATGGTTGCTTTTGATGAACATACTTTGTTTAAGCTGCATGATCCTTCAATTTCTGTCGTATCTCAAGATATCGAACGTTTAACTAAGGAGTTGATTTCGACACTAATATCCGAAATCGAAGGGAAATTGAAAGAGGTTCGTCAGCTTACTATTCCTTGTAGTCTTATTGTTAGGGAATCGTCTATTTAGTTGATGGTATAAATTTCATTGAGAGCGAATTTACACAATGGCGCGTATTTTTTTTCGTAAATCGTTCGCCTTCGAAGACATGCCCAAGGTGTCCTCCGCATTTCGCGCATAGAATCTCCTCACGTCTGCCATCAGCGTCTACTTCATGACGTACAGCGCCTGCAATCTCGTCGTCGAAACTTGGCCAGCCACAGTGCGACTCGAATTTGGCACTAGAGTTATAGAGTGGAGCGTCACATCGCTTACAAACGTATGTGCCTTCGGATTTATTTTCCAGTAACTCCCCAGTAAATGGTCGTTCGGTGCCCTTGTGTACAATTATGTACTCTTCTTCTGGTGTAAGTTTATTGTATCTCGTTGTATCACTCATCTCTAGTTGTTGTGTGTTTGAAATTGTGTTGGCTCCACTGGTGTGCGGGTATTGACAGGACATGAAAACATAAAGAGCAATGACACCAATAATGTAGTATTTATACATGCTTACTAAGTTCGGAATTATTTTTAAATTCTTTGTAGATTGTTTGTCAAGAAATTGCAGGTAAATAATACCATTTTTTATCTAATTTCTTCTCTTAATTGTCCTGTAAAAAGGTGTTTTAATGCAGTTTTAAGCAAGTTATTTAGAATGGTTTTAAATTGATAATTTGAGTCATTAAATTGTCAGGGATTGCTTAAATAGTTATACTTTTGTGCATTGTTTGAAGGGATTAGACCGTTTGAACGACGTGTTTTAAATGTTTTATATCACAAATAAAAAGTATAAAGTGCTAAATATGAGAAATGTCTCATCTGTTTTGGGAAAACTTGCAAAGACGATGTCAATCAGTTTGATGTTGTTGTTTGCCGTTACTATGGCGCACGCGCAGGATATTAAAGAGGGGCAAACGCTCTTTAAGTCTAAATGTACAACGTGTCATGCGGTGTCTAAGAAGTTGGTCGGGCCGGCGTTAGCTGGAATGTCGGAAAGACACTCTGAAGAATGGCTAGTTAGTTGGATCCACAATTCGCAAGCAATGATTGCTGCGGGAGACGAAACTGCTGTCAGATTATTCGAAGAGAATAATAAACTTGTGATGACATCCTTTACGGATTTGTCCGAAGATCAAGTTAAAAACATCATTGCGTATGTAAAAGACGAGGAAGCAAAAGCTGCTGCTGGTCCAGCTGAAGGTGCTGGAGCCGCTGGAGGAGCTGCTAAGTCTGAAGGCGCAAACACTTTGATGATTGTCGGTTTAATAGCTATTGTAGTATTAGCTATCGCGATTATTGTTGTATTAAACCGAGTTATTCGTTCTTTAGAGAATGTAATAGTAAACAACCAAGCTGCAATTGAAGCCGCGGAGGCTGCAAATGCCGATTATCAAGAAAATCGTTTAGCAAAATTTGCTAAAGCATTTGTAAAGAACAAAAAACTGGTTGGTTTTACGGTGTTGTTATTGGTCGTTTTGTTGTCCTTCGCTGGATGGAACACACTGTGGAACGTTGGTGTTCACCAAGGTTACGAACCTGTACAGCCGATAAAATTCTCTCATCAAATTCATGCTGGTGCAAATCAAATTGATTGTCAATATTGTCATGGAGGAGCGTATAAATCTAAGAATGCGTCCATTCCGTCTGCGAACGTTTGTATGAACTGTCACAATACGGTAACTGCTTCGGACCATTACGATGGGGAGATTTCTCCAGAAATCGCTAAAATTTATAAGGCGGTTGATTTTGATCCAGAAACACGCACCTACGGAGACGCCCCTAAGCCTATCGAATGGGTTAGAGTTCATAATTTGCCTGACTTTGCTTATTTTAACCACTCACAACACGTTGTCGTAGCGGGAGTTGAATGTCAAACTTGTCACGGTCCGGTTGAGACGATGGAAGAAATTTATCAATACTCACCTCTTACTATGAAATGGTGTGTTGATTGTCACAAGACAACTGAAGTTAATTCGGATAATGCTTATTACGATCAATTGATCCAAGCACACGAGAAACTTAAGAAAGGTGAAAAGATGACTGCAGCCATGATCGGTGGTCTGGAGTGTGGTAAATGTCACTATTAATAATTAATTTAGGAATACGCAATCTTATATATAGCTTAAATGGATAGCAATAAAAAATATTGGAAAGGTTTGGAAGAATTGCAACAAACGCCTGCTTTCGTAGAAAAAAGCAAAGGTGAGTTTGCCGAGCCTATTCCTGTAGAAGATGTCTTAAATGAAGCAGGCTTAAACACGAAGACACCTCGTCGTGACTTCTTGAAAGCTTTGGGATTCGGTTTAGGCGCTGTAACATTAGCGGCTTGTAATCGCACGCCGATACATAAAGCAGTCCCTTACGTTATCAAACCAGAGGAAATAACACCAGGTGTGCCGAATTTTTATGCTTCTTCCTTTAATGGTCAGAGTGTTTTAGTTCGTACGCGTGAGGGTCGTCCGATTTCAATTACAGCCAACCCTAATTCTATAGGGTTATCACAGGGAACTGACGCAACAACATCGGCCGCAGTCTTAGACTTATATGATATGTCTAAGTTGCAAAATCCTCAAATTGGTGGGAAAGATGTTGAGTGGTCGAAACTGGACAGTACGGTTGTTGCGGCTTTAAACAAGGCAGCTGGAGCGGGTAAGCAAATATCTATCGTTTCGAATACAGTGAACAGCCCGTCATTACTTGCGGCGATAGCACTTTTTAAATCGAAATACCCAACTGCAAATCATATACAAGTAGATGCAGTATCTTATAGCGGTATTATTGAGGCAAATAAGTCGAGTTTCGGCAAGGCGGTAGTTCCTTCTTATCATTTTGACCAAGCTAGTGTCGTTGTTTCTGTAGCAGCAGATTTTTTAGGAACTTGGTTGTCAGGCGAGGAACATACACAAGATTACATTAAAAATCGAGACAGTAAATCGCTGAAAAGTGGTAAAATGTCACGTCATATACAATTTGAGTCAGGTTTAAGTATGACCGGTTCTAATGCTGACGTGCGTATCGCTATTAAACCTTCGGAAGAAGGAGCTGTATTGATTTCATTATTTAACGCCATCACGGGGCAATCTGTTTCGGGAGGAGTTTCAAATAAGAAAGCACAAACAGCGATTACTCTGGCGGCAAAGGAATTAACGGGTAATAGAGGAAATGCACTTGTAGTTGCTGGTTCTAATGACGTTAATGTTCAATTATTAGTAAATGCGATCAACAGTTCCCTTGGTGCTTACGGTTCAATTATTGATTTAGATAATTTTTCAAAGCAATATCAAGGTTCGGATACTGATTTCCAACAGTTCTTGGCGAATGCTAGTGCAGGTCAAGTAGGAGTTGCATTTTTCTTAAATACAAATCCCTTATACGATTACATCAAGTCAGAAGATGTAACGAACGCTTTAGCGAAAGTTGATTTTACTCTTTCCTTCTCAGACCGTGCGGATGAAACGGCGTCGACTCTTAAAGCAATTGCACCAACTTCGTCCTTTTTAGAGTCGTGGGGTGATTCTTCTTCGAAAGAAGGTTTCTATACAATAGTTCAGCCTACAATCAACCCAGTATTCAACACCCGCCAGGCAGAGCAGAGCTTGCTTGTTTGGACTGGAAATACCACTAACATATACGAATTTGTTAAAGGAAACTGGGAAGCTAATATCTTAGCAGGAACCGGTAAAACTTGGAATGATGTTTTGCAGAGTGGTTTTGTATATAAAGGCACCAATTCAGGTTCAGCATACTCAGCGAATGTCGACGTAAATGCTGTTTCAGGTGCGATTGTGTCTGCAGCGAAAGCGGTCTCTGGCGATGTTGAGTTGAAATTATATGAGTCAACCGGTCTTCGCGATGGACGTTATGCAAATAATGCTTTCCTTCAAGAGCTTCCTGATCCGGTTTCTAAGGTAACCTGGGACAACTATGCAGCAATAAATCCTCGATTTGCTGAAGAGTTGGGTTTAGGTGAAGATGGGCGAGTAAAAGTAGAAGCAAATGGTTACTCAATTGAGCTTCCGGTGCTTTTGCAACCTGGCCAAGCATTAGGAACTGTTTCTATTGCATTAGGTTACGGGCGTACAAAGGTAGGTAAAGCTGGGAACGATGTGGGACAGAATGCGTTTCCATTCGCTCGTTTGGTAAATGGTTCTAAACAATTTGAGAGTAAAGCTACTGTTACTAAGGTAAGTGGCACATACCAACTGGCGCAAACGCAGACGCATCACACAATTGAAGGACGTAACATTGTCCGTGAGACAACATTTGCGAAATATCTAAAAGATCCAAATTCAGAATCTGGTCGCTTCTCGGATACACATAAAACATACGATTTATGGAATAAGTTTGAGTCTCCTGGTCACAAATGGGTTATGGCTATCGATCTCAATGCCTGTACTGGGTGCGGCTCGTGTATTGTTGCTTGTAGCGTAGAGAATAATGTTCCTGTTGTCGGACGTGACGAAGTTCGTCGCCGTCGTGAGATGCATTGGTTGCGTATTGACCGCTATTATACTTTGGAAACTTCGGAAGGTAAGTTAACGAAAGAGAAAGAGATTGCGAAAGCTAACGAATACGATTACGAGGATGTCACGGTTGTTCACCAACCAATGTTATGCCAACACTGTGATCACGCTCCTTGTGAAACAGTTTGTCCTGTTTTAGCAACGGTGCATTCCTCAGAGGGCTTGAATCATATGGCTTATAACCGTTGTTTTGGTACTCGTTACTGTGCAAACAACTGTCCGTATAAAGTTCGTCGTTTTAACTGGTTTAATTATTGGAATGATTCCCGTTTTGATAATTACTTGAATAACGAATTTACACAGTTAGTACTTAATCCTGATGTAACTACGCGTTCACGTGGTGTTATGGAAAAATGCTCTATGTGTATTCAACGTATACAAGCTGGTAAATTACAAGCTAAAGTTGAAAATCGTAAATTAAAAGATGGTGATGTTCAGATGGCTTGTCAACAAGCTTGTTCTGCGAACGCGATTATCTTTGGAGATGTAAACGATCCAGAATCAGAGGTTTCAAAAGCCTTACGTAACGAACGTGTTTATTATGTGTTAGAAGAAATCAACGTTCAACCGAACGTGGGTTACATGACGAAAGTTAGAAACACATTTGAAGCGTAAATTTTACTCTAATTTGAAATTAAAAAACTATGTCATCGCATAACGAATCAATATTAAGAGAACCTTTAGTAACCGGCAAGAATATCACTTATGCTAAAGTAACAGATGATATCTTATTACCGGTTGAAAATAAACCTAACAAAGCTTGGTGGATTGGATTCACAGTAGCGGCATTGGGTGCTATGCTTTGGGTTGTCAGTGTTGGATATACCTTTTGGACAGGTATCGGCGCCTGGGGCCTAAACAAAACAGTTGGTTGGGCTTGGGATATCACTGACTTTGTATGGTGGGTAGGTATCGGTCACGCCGGAACGTTGATCTCAGCCGTACTTCTAATCTTCCGCCAAAACTGGCGTAATTCTATTAACCGCTCGGCAGAAGCAATGACTATTTTTGCCGTTATTTGTGCCGCTACTTATGTAGTTGCCCATATGGGTCGGCCATGGTTAGCTTATTGGATTTTCCCGTTGCCGAACCAATTTGGATCATTATGGGTAAACTTCAATTCTCCATTAGTTTGGGATGCTTTCGCTATCTCTACGTACTTTACAGTGTCTTTAGTTTTTTGGTATTGTGGATTGTTGCCGGATATCGCGTCAGTACGTGACCGCGCCACGGGGTTGAAACAAAAAGTTTATAGCATATTGTCTTTCGGATGGAATGGCTCTGTAAAAACTTGGCAACGTTTTGAGATTGTCTCTCTAATATTGGCAGGTATTTCGACACCATTAGTACTTTCGGTTCACACGATTGTATCTATGGACTTTGCAACCTCAGTTATTCCTGGGTGGCATACTACTATCTTTCCGCCGTATTTCGTGGCAGGGGCAATTTTTTCTGGGTTCGCGATGGTACAAACGCTATTGCTAATCCTGCGTAAGGTGATGAATTTTGAAGATTACATTACGATGTTCCATATCGAATCGATGAATAAGATTATCATGGTAACTGGTTCGATTGTCGGAATTGCTTATTTGACTGAACTATTTATCGCTTGGTATTCTGGTTCTGAATATGAGATGTATGCTTTTGAGAATCGTATCGCTGGTCCCTACGCGTGGGCGTACTGGTGTATGATGACTTGTAACGTGATTTCGCCACAGTTATTCTGGTTCAAAAAAATCCGTACAAGTATCCCTATTTCTTGGATACTATCTATTGTAGTAAATATTGGGATGTGGTTTGAACGTTTTGTAATCATCGTCACTTCATTACATCGTGATTACTTACCATCTTCATGGGCGATGTTCTATCCTACATGGGTTGACGTAGGTATCTTTGTGGGTTCAATTGGGTTATTTTTTACTTTATTCTTATTGTTCTTACGTTTTTTACCGGGTATAGCCATTGCAGAGGTAAAGTTATTATTGAAATCATCATCACTGCAACAAAAGACCAAATTGGTTCAGGAAGGTGCTTTCCCTGCAGAGCAAGTGGAATTCTTTGCGAATTCACTTGAAAAATATGATTCAGTATCAAAAGAAGATATTAACGCATTAAAACAAAAATAATAGCAATGAGCAATACAAAATATATATTAGGTAGTTTTGCTGATCCCGACGAAATGATGCATGGGATAGATAAATTGCAAGCAAACAATATCAGCATATATGATTGTTTCACCCCAATGCCTATCCATGGAATTGAAGCAAAATTGGGTGTTAGACCGTCACGTTTACCTATTGCAGCATTTATTTTCGGTGCACTAGGAACTTGCTTAGGTTTTAGCTTGTTGTATTTCACAATGTCATACGATTGGCCGATGAACATAGGCGGAAAACCTTCGATGCCATTACCGAATTTTGTTCCTGTTACATTTGAGGTCACGATTTTATTGTGTGCGCTGGGTATGGTCGCTACCTTTTTCTATAGAAATCACTTATTTCCCGGTCGTGCCCCACGTGTAATGGATTTAAGAGCATCCGACGACCGTTTTATTGTAGCTGTTGATGCGAATGAGAATACAGACCACGCTCTTATCGATTCTTTGTTAAAAGAGGCTGGTGCTGTTGAAGTTAAATACAATGAAAGAAAATATGTTAGCTATGAATAAGAAGAATTTTCTTGGATCTGTATGCGCTGCCCTCGCTTTGGCGGCAGTAGTTTCTAGCTGTGGCGATGGTAAATCACGCGGTACAGGATGGGAATTCTCCAGAAATATGTACGATCCGATTGCATACAACCCGGATCAACCGAATAATAACTTTGAAAATAAAATTACAGCGCAGCTGCCGCCAGCAGGAACCAACCCTATCGGGTTCGAACGTTTTGAGTTCGCGAATTCCATAGAGGAGTATGAACGTGCCGGACGTGAACTAGTAAATCCACTAGTTATTACGGAGGCAAACGTGGCGCAAGGTAACGCTTTATATCAAACTCACTGTGCCGTTTGTCATGGAAAAGAAGGTAAGGGTGATGGACCAATAACAAAAGAACGCTCTGTTGAGGATTCACGTGGATCACGTCAATTGGAAACATTCCCACCTCCACCGTCGTATCAAAAATCGGATGCTGCAAATTCATCTAGAGGAGGAGCAATGAGTGACTTAACAGATGGTAAAATCTATCACACGATTTACTATGGTCACAACTCGATGGGATCACATGCTTCTCAATTGTCTCCGGAAGAGCGTTGGAAGGTTGTTATGTACGTACACGAATTACAAAAAAAATAATCTAACATCAATATAGTAAATGGGAACTCACAATCATCATCACGATTATAATTTCGGCGAAAGATTTCAATTTGCTGGTATCGGTAAGATACTTAGTCTTCTTGGAATTGCTGTAGGCGTTATAGCCATTGTTATAGGCCTAATGTCAAGTGACCATATTATGGTTGAACGTACATACGCAAACCTGTTATTGATGGGTTATTATTTCACATGTGTGTGTGCAGCAGGAGCTTTTTTCGTGGCTCTTCAAATTGTAACGCAATCATCCTGGTCTGCCGGATTGATTCGTATACCACAGGCGATGGCCAGTATTTTGCCTATCGCGTCAATTGTTTTGCTTATCATTGTTGGACTAGGGTTGTCCAGCCATAATTTATATCACCATTGGAATGCAGACGGAATTACTGATCCAAATAGCGCTAATTTCGATAAATTGGTTGCTGGGAAATCTTCTTTCTTAAATGTGCCTGGATTTTTGATTCGCCAAATCATTTTCATGGGGTCATATAGCATTTTCGCTTTTATTTTAGCGAAACTATCTTACAAAGAAGATCTGGAAGGTGGGCTAAATTCTTATAAGAAGAGCTTTAAATTATCCGCAATCTTTTTGGTTATTTTTGGTTTTACAACACCGATTTGGTCATTCGATACAGTTATGTCATTGGAAGCTCACTGGTTCTCGACAATGTTCGGGTGGTATAATTTCGCCGCAATGTGGGTAAGTGGATTAGCTGCTATTACAGTGATCGTTATTCTTGTAAAGAAGGCAGGTTACCTCGACTGGGTTAATGAAAATCATTTGCATGACTTAGGAAAGCTGATGTTTGGTTTTTCTATTTTTTGGGCATATGTTTGGTTTGCCCAATTTATTCTGATTTGGTATTCGAACATACCTGAGGAGACTGTATACTTCTACAAAAGATTTGAGCCGGAATATAAACCTTGGTTCTGGTTAAATATCATCCTTAATTTCGTAGCGCCGTTACTGCTTTTGGTCGATCGTGACACGAAACGTAAAGCTAACATAATGCTATTTGTTTCGATATTACTTTTGTGTGGGCATTGGTTAGACTATTATGTAATGATAATGCCAGGTACAGTAGATACTCACCGTGGTTTTGGTTATATAGAGATTGGAACAGCGTTAGGATTTGTCGGATTATTCACTTTCTTAGTTATGAGTAAACTGAGCAAGCATCCGTTAGGTGCTAAGCATCATCCACTCTTAGATGAGAGTTTACATCATCAGTTATAAGTTCTAGTCATTAGCAATACTACGTTTAAACGTTTTTAGAAGAAATGAAATTTAAAATTAATAACAGATTCAAAGCCGTGTTGGGATGCTTATTAGCCGTAGGGTTACTTTTCTCTACACCTAGTTTTGCTCTTCAGCAAGATTCATTAGCGCAGGATTCTACGGTTACTGCAGTTGTAGATTCGTCTGCGTCAGCTGTAGTTGATTCCGCGGCGGCTCCGACGACGGATGCCACGACAGTTGCTACAGGTTCGACTGCTACTTCGGCGTCATCCAGTTCAGCGACTGTTGAACCAGTAAAACAAATTGATCCTCAGGTCTACAAAGACCTTACTTATTATGTTTTACTGTTTCTGATCATTTGTACTATTGTTGCAGTAATTGGGAAGGTATTATCCGTTTACGAGCTAACTCGTAAGATGAACGGTAGATACAATCCGTTTAGTAATAATAAGTTTCAAGGCAGTCTTTTTATTATTTTCCTTGTAGCATTTTTAGCATTCGTATACTATGGGTATGCTGTATGGGGTAGTTGGGCGTGGCGTGATGCCGCAACCGAACATGGTAAAAGTGTTGACACAATGTTTATTATCACTACCGTAATCATTACGGTTGTATTAGTGCTGGTTCACATTTTACTACTTAGTTTCCCGTACATTTATCGTATGCGCGCAAACACGAAAGCGTTTTACTACCCGCATAACGATACAATTGAAAAAATTTGGACAATTGTGCCCGCTGTCGTTTTGACGGTTTTAGTATTGTTTGGTTTCTTTACCTGGAGATCGATTACTAATGTTCCTGAGGATCTTCAAAAGTCGGCAATCCAAGTTGAGGTTATGGGAGAGCAATTCCAATGGCAAGTGCGCTATCCGGGCAATGATGGAGTAATTGGTAAACGTAATTACAAATTGACAACTCCTACAAACTCCTATGGTATTGATTTTAATGACCAAAGTTCTTGGGATGATATTCAAGCATCGGACATCGTCATACCAGTAAATAAATCGGTAAGATTCCATATTATTTCGAAAGATATTATTCACTCTTTTTATATTCCTGATTTTCGTGTCCAAATGAACGCTGTACCAGGAATGACTAACTATTTCCAGTTTACACCGACTGTAACAACCGAAGAGATGCGTGAGCGTATGAACGATCCGAAATATGATTTTATTATGTTGTGTAATAAGATATGTGGTTCGGGTCACTTTAACATGCAGAAGAAAGTTGTTGTTGTAACCGAGGCCGAGTACAAGGAATGGTTAAGTACACAAAACAAGTATTTTACTGAAGATTTGCAGAAAGAATTTGCGGGCTTAGAGGTTCAAGAGTCGAGCCAACTTGCTTCAGCTTCACTAAATTAATTGAAATAAGAAATTATTAAAAGAATATGTCAAGTACAGTTATATCGCACGGCGCAGCGCATCATGATGCACACAATCATCATCATGAGACATTCTTAACTAAATATATTTTTAGTCAGGATCATAAGATGATTGCGAAGCAATTTTTGATCACAGGTATTGTGATGGCGGTTTTCGCAATGGTGCTTTCTATCTTATTCCGTATCCAACTCGCTTGGCCGGATAAGGATTTCCCAATCTTAGAAGTTTTCTTAGGAAAGTGGGCAGAAGGTGGTCGGATGAAACCCGAATTTTTCCTTTCATTAGTTACCATTCATGGTACGATGATGGTATTCTTCGTATTAACAGCTGGTCTTTCCGGTACCTTTAGTAACTTATTAATTCCCTATCAACTCGGTGCTCGCGATATGGCATCACCGTTTATGAATATGTTATCGTATTGGTTGTTCTTTACTGCCTGCGTGATCATGGTTGCGTCTTTCTTTGTTGAAAGTGGACCAGCATCCGCTGGTTGGACGATTTATCCTCCGCTGTCAGCGGTGCCTACTTCCATTGCAGGTTCTGGCTTAGGGATGACATTATGGTTGATTAGTATGACTTTGTTCATTGCCTCTCAGGTTATGGGCGGTGTAAACTACATTAGTACCGTTTTGAATATGCGTACTAAAGGAATGGATCTTTGGAAAATGCCTCTTACGATTTGGGCGTTCTTTTTAACAGCGATTGTAGGGTTGTTGTCGTTTCCAGTTCTTGTATCAGCGGTTGTTCTCTTGTTTTTCGACCGTTCGGTGGGTACGTCATTTTACTTATCAGATCTAGTTGTTCAAGGACAGATTCTTCCAAATGAAGGTGGCTCTCCAATTTTATTCCAACATTTATTTTGGTTTTTAGGTCACCCAGAGGTTTATATCGTTGTAATGCCGGCACTGGGGTTAACCTCCGAGGTTATTTCTACTAATTCCCGTAAACCGATTTTCGGTTATCACGCGATGGTTTATTCATTGGTTGGTATCACAGTTCTTTCATTCATTGTATGGGGGCACCATATGTTTGTTACTGGTATGAACCCATTTCTAGGTGGCGTGTTTATGATCACTACGTTGATTATTGCTGTGCCTTCGGCGGTTAAAGCATTCAATTATATAGCGACGCTGTGGCGTGGTAATATACGGTTCACACCAGCAATGATGTTTGCAATTGGGATGGTTTCATTCTTTGTTTCTGGGGGATTAACCGGTCTCTACTTAGGTAATGCAGCATTAGATATTAACTTACACGATACATACTTTGTTGTTGCTCACTTTCACCTTGTAATGGGTTCTGCATCAATTTTTGGAATGCTTTGTGGTGTTTACCACTGGTATCCGAAAATGTTTGGTAGAATGATGGATACCAAGTTAGGTTATCTACATTTTTGGTTGACGTTCATTGGAGCCTATTTAGTGTTTTTTCCAATGCACTTTATGGGGATCGATGGGGTGCCACGTCGTTACTACTCGTTTACTGCGTTTCCATTTATGGAAAAGTGGGTTTCTGTTAACTTGTTAATCACATGGGCTGCTATTGTCGCCGGTTTAGCGCAGGTTGCTTTCCTTTGGAACTTCTTTAGTTCGATTTGGAAAGGCAAGAAGGCGCCTCAAAATCCTTGGGGTTCCAACACGCTTGAATGGACGACACCTGTAGAGCATATTCATGGTAACTGGCCCGGAGAAATTCCAACCGTTTATCGTTGGCCTTATGATTATAGTAAGCCAGGTCACGATAGCGACTTTATTCCGCAAAACGTTCCACATTCAGAAACGATGAGCTCTAACATGGCGCATGATTTTGAAGGTAATGAGGATGCAATTCGTATTCAGAACGAATGGAACAAAGCTAATAATAGAGAAACTATAGAAGAGTAGGTGTAATACCTACTCTCCGTACAGTATTTTGGTAAGATAAAAGGAGAGGGTGCATGTATCCAAGTGGGGAAAAGCGATTCATAAATATAAACAGACTGTCAATAGTCGTTTTATTTCTAGTCATTTTGGCAGGAGGGGTCGTTAGAAGCACGGGATCAGGCATGGGCTGTCCAGATTGGCCGAAGTGTTTTAACCGTGTCATTCCTCCGACAGATGTTTCTCAGTTGCCTGTGGGCTATGAAGAACATTATGTTAAGGGTAGAATACAGAAAAATTTACGCTTTGCTAAGATGGTTGATTTCTTTGGATTTCCGGAATTGGCAAATAAAATTCGACATGATGAATCTATTTTGGTTCATGAAGAATTCAACGCAGCTAAAACTTGGACTGAATATATCAACAGACTAGTCGGTGTAGTGACTGGTTTCTGTTTATTAGCCACCGCGATTTTTTCTCTTACCTATAGAAAGGTTAAACCGACAATTGTCTGGTTAAGCGTTCTTAATCTTTTTGTAGTAATTGTACAAGCCTGGTTGGGTTCGATAGTGGTTTCAACGAATTTAATGCCTTGGATAATTACAATACATATGCTTTTAGCTTTAATTATAGTGGCGATAAGTATATATACGTTCTATTTGGCAACTACATTACGGAATTGGGACATATTGGCCAACAAACATTCAGGAATATTAAAGGCGCTTGCGATGGTTTCTTTGATAATTACGATTGTTCAAGTAATTTATGGTACCGCCGTTCGCGAGGCTATTGATCACCTAAGTGATCAAGGGGTCAGTCGAGCTTTTTGGATCGCTAATTTACCCGAAGCTTACTTTGTACACGGTATATTAGCCTATGTTGCGTTAGGGCTGACAGTGATAATGTTTTTCCTAGTAAAGAATAAATTTAGTTCATTGACATTACAAAGTAGATACGCTTGGATAGTACTAATTTTGGTTGGAATCCAGATGCTTTCTGGTATTATTCTCGCTCGTTTTGATGTACCGGCGGCAGCGCAGACAACACATTTGGTTGTAGCTAGTTTGTTTTTTGGAGCTCAGTATTATTTGATGCTTTTAATGACAAAATTGAAACGATAGTTTGGGCAAAGATGTGGAGATTTGCGTTTTCGTATTTTAAGTTCAATAATAGATAAGGAATAGTATATTCATGAAGCAATTCATTTCGGATTTTAATAAATTAGTAAAGCTAAGGCTAACGCTAACTGTGGTTTTCTCCGCTTCAATAGCATTTTTGATTGGAGCTAAACAACAAGAGAACGTCATTTGGTTGAATTGGCTGATTCTAACTATTGGCGGATTCCTGGTTACAGGCTCTGCGAATGGTTTTAACGAGATCATAGAAAAGGATCTAGACAGACTCATGAAACGTACAGCTGATCGTCCATTACCAACCGGACGAATGACAACAGGTCAGGCGCTAGTGTTGAGTTTATTTATGGGGTTGTTTGGTACGTTGTTGCTCGTTCGATTGAACTTTTTAGCCGGCTTGCTATCTGTATTTTCGATTATTTTATACGCTTTTGTGTATACACCGTTGAAGCAAAAATCGCCGATAGCTGTGTTTGTCGGAGCATTTCCTGGAGCATTACCTCCGTTGATTGGATATTATGCAGCGTTTAAATCTGCGGGTTTTGGTTTTGAGTATACAGCGGTAAGTGAAGCCGCTATTGTGATAACACCGTGGGTCCTTTTTTTAATTCAGTTTTTCTGGCAATTTCCCCATTTTTGGGCGATAGCATGGGTAGCTGATGACGATTACAAAAATGCCGGTTTTAGGTTACTACCTACGACCAAAAAGGATTCGATTTCAGCCTGGATGATTTTTATTTCAGCGCTGATAATGGTTCCTGCGGGATTTTTGCCATGGTACTACGGATTTGGAGGTACACTGTTTACGATTGCTTCATTGGTCGGTGGGCTGGTGTTTACGTACTACGGATTCCAACATTTGCGTCACAAAACGGATGAAACTGCAAGAAAGGTGATGTTTACGTCCTTCTTGTATCTACCGTTGACGCAGTTAATTTTATTATTTGATTTTATTCCCTTTAAATAGATGGAAAAGACGGGCTTCAGTACGGAAGAGGTGATTCAATCGCGTAAGGCAAAGAAATTTAATCTTTGGCTGGGAATGATTGGAATGTTTATGATGTTTGCCGCATTATCTAGTGGTTTTATTGTATATACTGCTAGCGGCGTGGACAAAGGGATTAAAACTATTTTACCAAATATTTTTATTTGGAGTACTATAGTAATCGTTGTGAGTAGTATAACATTGCACCTAGCCTATCAGGCGGCAAAAGCTGAAAAGCTGGGGAAGCAGAGATTGCTATTAATTGCCACTTTCGCGCTAGGTGTTGCCTTTTTTTGCATGCAATATCATGCATGGACTGTATTAGTATCTAGGGAAATCTACTTTATAAACAGCAATGCTTCGCAATCCTTTATTTATATATTTACTGGACTGCATCTTGCACATATTGTTGCGGGTTTGATCGTATTGGTTAGATGTTTTATCGGGGCGACGAACGCAGTTCCCTTTCAAGACAACCAATTCCGCATGAATTTAGCCGTTATTTTTTGGCATTTTCTCGATCTTCTATGGATTTATATTTATGTTTTCTTACTTTTGAATCAATAATAGTAAAAAATGAGTACAACAACTGTATCGCAATTAGATAAGGTAAAAGACGGCCCTTGGAATGGTGGGAAGTCACCTTGGAACTTAGAGTATGGAAAAATCATGATGTGGTTTTTCTTGGTGTCGGATGCATTTACCTTTTCAGCGTTTCTACTTTATTACGGCGCGCAAAAGTTTGCACAGCCGACGTGGATTGACGCAGATAAGATTTTTCAATCTATCCCCGGTATCGCCGAATCCGGACAACCACTGGTGTTTGTCGGTATTATGACCTTTATTTTGATTATGTCGTCTGTGACGATGGTTTTGGCTGTAGACGCTGGACATCGAAATCAAAAACAAGAGGTCGTAAAATGGATGTTGTGGACTATCTTGGGTGGTCTTTGTTTCTTAGGTTGTCAAGCTATTGAGTGGACCCACTTGCATCATCAAGGTTTTTGGTTTGGTAGAAATCCGGGTACTGGTCTTGAAGGTGATGCGTTAGTTGAAGCATTGTCTCCGTATTTTACGAAAGATATATCTTATACCGCTGCGCTGCAATTTTCCAATTTGTTTTTTACAATTACTGGGTTCCATGGTTTTCACGTGTCAATCGGCGTACTATTGAATATTATTATACTATGTATGACGTTAAATAATACGTTTGAGCAGCGCGGAACCTATTTGATGGTGGAGAAAGTTGGTCTATATTGGCACTTTGTCGATTTAGTGTGGGTATTTGTATTTACGTTCTTCTACTTAATCTAATTGATTTATCTTATTAAAATTTAAACAGCAGACATGTCACACCATAACGAAAATATAGCGTCAGCGCACGATCATCACGAACATGCGGGAATGGATAAAAAAGGAATATGGAGAGTATTCTTCATACTACTAGCATTAACCGCACTGGAGTTTTTAATTGCGCTTGGTTTTGTTCACCATTGGGGTATTCTTGAAAAAGGACCGGTTTTAAACGCTATTTATATTGTACTTACGCTGATTAAAGCGTTCTACATTGTAGCATACTTTATGCATTTGAAATTTGAGAAATCTGGATTTATTGTTTGTTGTAGTATTGGATTCTTGTTTATCGTTTACTTTATAGTATTATTGTTAATAGAAGGCGAGTACCTACTACATCATTTGCAGTCACATCCACTTTTTCCGCATAGTTAACTTATAGAGGAGGAGCTAAGTGAGTAATAAAACTCAACGAAGTAATTCAAAATTAATTATCCTGGCATTAATATTACTAGTGCCAGGATTTTTATATATAGCAGTCAATAGACTTGGCTCAAATCAGTACGTTTCTTTGCCCATTTTTGGAGAAAAATCGCTTAGTGGAGAGATGAAACGTAACTGGGGGCGCGAATATCCTGATACAATCTATCATACAGTGCCGGCCGTGAAATTTTTAGATGCAAGTGGGAATTCAATTTTGTTTCCTGCGCAAGACAGCTGTGTTTCTGTGGTACACCTTTTTTACACGCAGGATTCCTCGTTTTCTAGGTTGATTACGGATAAGGCGTTTCAGATTGCTGATAAATTCAAGGAGAATCCTTATGTAAAGGTGTATTCAATTTCGGTATCTCCGAAAGATAATAAATTTACAGTCGACGCATTTATTACACCTTATCGAAGCCATATAGCAAAAAACTGGAATGTATTATATGGATCGTCTGTCGATATCTTCTCATACGCCCGAAAATCGCTGTTGATAGATGCGATGAGCGACCCTACCGACAGCGAAAGGTTTCTCATCAGTAACAAGTTGGTGCTTTTAGATTCGAAATCTAGACTACGTGGATTTTATGATTCGAGCCTAAAGGGAGAGATAGATAGACTTGAGGACGAAATTAAATTATTGATGGTAGAGGAAATAAGAAATAGACCTGCGAAATTAAAATTGAAACAACATGGCGATGACTGAAGAGGAAAAAAAGTATAAAAATTGGATTATCGTATTATCTATCGTTATACCAGTAGCAGTTGCACTTCTTTTTGGAATTAACCTACCCAAAATGGGTTATGATGTAGAACCTTTGAGTTTTCTTCCCCCCATCTACGCGACGATTAACGGGGTTACAGCGGTTTTACTCGTAGCTGCTGTTACGGCCATTAAGCGCGGCAATCAAAAGTTACATGAACGGTTGATTAAGTTATGCATAGGGTGTTCGATTGCTTTCTTATTGATGTATGTAGCCTACCATATGACCTCTGAGTCAACGAAGTATCTTGGACAAGGTAATATGAAGTATTTATATTATTTTATTCTTATTAGCCATATTATATTATCGGTTGTGGTTATACCTTTTGTGCTTATTACATTCGTTCGTGGAATTGCAGGTGCATATGAGAGACATAAGAAATTAGCTCGTATTACCTATCCACTTTGGCTGTATGTCGCCGTAACCGGAGTAATCGTTTATATCATGATTTCGCCGTATTATGTACATTAAGACCTTATATTTGTAGCATGAAAAGAGTCTGGATTTACCAAAGTGATCGATTTTTTAGTCTATCTGCAAAGAAGCGAATAGAAGAGATATTGATAGATTTTGTAACCCAATGGACAGCCCACGGTAATCAATTGGCTGGATCCTTTGAGATCCGATATAACATGTTTATTGTGTTAACCGTAGATGAGTCAAAAGCAATGGTTACGGGCTGTTCGATTGACAAATCTGTACATTTATTAAAAAAAATTGAAGACGAGTTAGGAATAGGGCTGTTTGATAGGCTTTCTGTTGCTTATCGGAATCCATTAGACCAGGGTGAGATAAAATTGGTAAGTCGTAGTGAATTTGAAAAATCAATAGAGGATGGAGAAGTCAATCAAAATACGATTGTTTTTAATAATATGGTTACTACGCGGGAGGAATTGGCTACAAATTGGGAGATTCCTCTAAAAGATAGTTGGCATAGTAAGGTGTTTTTATAACCTAGTCGACAATTATTATATGGAACGTCCCCACTTGATTGAAAAGTGGGGACGTTATTTTATATAGGTATGACGCTGGTTCTAGGGGAGGCAGTTTTGATCTCTTCACTAGCTACGGCATTATATTGATCAAAATTCTTTATAAACAACATAGATAATTTCTCAGCTTGTAAATCATATGCGGCTTTATCCTCCCAGGTATCTCGCGGATTCAAGACTTCCGATGGAACGTTTGGACACATTTGAGGGATCAAAATACCGAAATTTGGATGTGGTTGATACATCTGGTTTTCCAGTTCACCATTTAATGCGGCCTCCACCATTGCTCGGGTATACTGTAGGCTTATCCGTTTTCCAGTTCCATATGCACCGCCGGTCCAACCTGTGTTGACAAGCCAAACGTTTACTTCGGGATGTTTTTCTAATTTTTCACCTAGCAATTCAGCGTACTGAGTCGGGTGCGCCGGAAGGAAAACCCGTCCAAAACAGGCCGAAAATGTCGACTGGGGTTCCGTAACCCCCACCTCTGTGCCAGCTACTTTTGCAGTGTATCCTGAAATGAAATGGTACATCGCTTGAGGTACGGTGAGTTTTGAAATTGGAGGGAGTACACCGAAAGCATCACACGTCAGGAAAAATATATTTTTTGGAATTTGGCCAATTGAATTCGGTTTTGCGTTGTCTATATGTGTGATAGGATACGCTGCACGAGTGTTTTCGGTAATACTGGAATTTTCGTAATCCACTTCGTTGGTGTTTGGATAAAAACACACATTTTCAAGTAAGGTTGGGTGTTTAATTGCGGCGAATATCTGTGGTTCTTTTTTTGCACTTAGGTCGATGCATTTGGCATAGCACCCGCCTTCGAAATTGAAAACCACTTCTTCTGCCCACCCATGTTCGTCGTCCCCGATAAGCCGTCGATTTATATCTGCCGAAAGGGTTGTTTTTCCTGTGCCACTGAGTCCAAAGAAAAGTGCGACGTCTCCATTAGCTCCTTCGTTTGCTGAACAATGCATGGGGAGTACCTGATACTCGTGTGGCAATAAAAAATTTAAGACTGAAAATATCCCTTTTTTCATTTCACCAGTATAGGCTGATCCAGCGATCAAAATTATCTTTTTACTAAAATTCACAATCGTGAAGTTTTCCTGGCGTGTACCATCTAGTATCGGGTCCGCCAAAAATTCGGGAACTTGTAACACGACCCACTCTTGTTGATAGAATTCAAGATCTTCTATTGATGGCCGTAAAAAGAGGTGGTGACAAAATAAATTAGCCCAAGGTGTAGTATTAATAACGGTTACGTTTATCCGATAGGCCGGGTCAGCTCCGGCATAACAATGCCGTACCCAGACGTCTTTGTCCTTGATGTACGTACTCATTTTATCGAGTAACTTATCGAATATTAACCCCGAAATTGGAATGTTAACTTCTCCCCAGTCAATGATGTCTTTCGAGTAGTCATCGTTGACGATAAATTTATCTTTTGGAGATCTGCCGGTGAATTTTCCGGTTTGAATACAAAGTGCACCTGTGTCACTTATCTCGCCTAACTGACGCGCTAACGTTTGTTTAACTAAGGTGTCAGCGTCAAGTTGAAAAAAAACGTTTTTAGCTAATGTTTGTATTTCACTTGTAACGCTAAGCGGATTTGGATTTTGGATGTCCATAACCATATCATAATTTGTTTTATGGCGCTAAGTTAGGGAGAATATAAACACGAAAAACGTGTTGGATCGTTTTCGTTAAGAATTGAACAAAATCGATGAATCGTTAAAAATTGCTCATTAAAACCGCTTGTTGATAAAAAACATGTTAACGCTACCAACCAACGATTGTGAACGTTTTAATGAAAAAATACTAATAATAATTTTTTTTATAGATATTCGAGCGAACTTTCTTCGTTTTTTACCGTTAATGATGCTTCGAGTCCAAGGATTATTGCGCGATTATCACTGATATGTCCGGCGGGAAAAGAGAAGCAGACAGGGTAACTATATTCCTGAACTTTATCCATAATTATTTCTTCGATCCTTTGGCCGAATGGAGGGTCACTATCTTTAAGTGAAGTAAATCCTCCCACTATCAATCCTGCGAGGTTAGACAGCTTACCCGCTCGTTTTAATGTCCACAACATTCTATCAATATTGTAGTGTGGTTCGCCCACGTCTTCAATGAACAAAATCTTCCCGTCGTAACTTCCGTCTGAAGGTGAAGCGAGGATGCTATGCAAAATCGCTAAATTTCCGCCGATAAGACGACCCTGAGCGCTGCCGTTTCTATTTGGATAATCTGTCTGTTTATATTTTATGTCCACGGACTCTCCAAATAGCGCGTTATGGAGTGTGTTTAAAGCTTCTTTACTACTGTCTTCGAAGGATTTGGGCATTTGGCCGTGAATCGTTGCAACCTCTACCACGTTATGGAAGTGCGAGTGCAGAACCGTTATGTCACTGAATCCAATTAGCCATTTGGGGTTCTTTTTGAATCGCTCAAGGTTGAGTGAGTCGATAATGCGGACACTACCGTATCCTCCGCGCGCGGCGAAAATTGCTTTCATCTCCGGGTTATCCAAAGCATGTTGTAAATCAACAGCGCGTTCGGTATCAGTACCTGCAAACTGATTAAACTGTGCCGAAACCGTAGATCCGATATGGACCTTTAAGCCCCAATTTGTTAGCACTTGAATTGCATTTTCAATATTACCTTTTATGTAGCTCGCAGGACATACAATTGCGACGGTATCTCCCTTTTTAAGAAATTCAGGTATTTTCATTCTGTTCACTTATTTTACCCGCAAATTGAGTTATCTTTGTCAAACAAACAAGTTTTTTGTTTTTTTTAGTCGTTTATAATATATTAAAATCGTTATACGTTGAGTATCTTATCTAAAAATCGCTTTACTGTTACTTCTGCCTTGCCCTACGCAAACGGACCACTTCACATAGGACACCTTGCTGGAGCATATATACCCGGAGATATTTTTGTTCGTTTTTTACGGTTAAACAATAAGGATGTTGTCTATGTCTGTGGTTCTGACGAGCATGGTGCTGCAATTACCATAAAAGCTAAAAGAGAAGGGGTAACACCAAAAGAAATTATTGATAAATATAACTTTCAAATAAAGGAAAGTTTTGAAGAGTTTGGTATCGATTTCGATATTTATCATAGGACTTCGGAGCAGATTCATCATCAGCTTTCTCAAGAATTCTTTTTGAACCTTTATGAAAAGGGTGAGTTTATAGAAAAATTCTCGGAGCAATATTACGATGAGGAATATAATCAGTTCCTCGCCGATCGATATATCGTCGGTACTTGCCCGCATTGCCATAATGAAGGTGCGTACGGGGATCAATGTGAGAAATGTGGTACCTCCTTAAATCCCACAGATTTAATTAATCCTAAATCAACTTTGAGTGGACGAACACCAATATTAAAAGAAACAAAACATTGGTATCTACCGCTGGATAAGTATCAACCCTGGTTGGAAAAATGGTTGATTGAAGGTAAAAGAAGTCAACTAAAATCCAATGTTTTCGGTCAATGCCAGTCATGGCTCAAATCCGGCCTGCAGCCTAGGTCTATGACTCGCGACTTAGATTGGGGCGTTGATGTTCCTTTGGAAGAAGCAAAAGGTAAGAAACTTTATGTTTGGCTAGACGCTCCTATTGGCTATATCTCTGCGACCAAACAATGGGCATTAGATAACGGTAAAAACTGGGAGCATTATTGGAAAACTCAAAGAGATAGCGAAAAAGATTCTACGCTAATACATTTTATTGGTAAGGATAATATCGTTTTTCATTGTATTATCTTTCCTGCAATATTACACGCGCATGGTGATTATATTTTGCCTGAAAATGTACCGGCAAATGAGTTTTTGAATTTAGAGGGAGATAAATTATCAACCTCCAGAAATCACGCTGTTTGGTTGCATGAGTATCTCGAAGAATTTCCGGGTAAACAGGACGAGCTACGGTATGTCCTTACGTCGATTCTGCCGGAGACCTCGGATAGTGAATTCACGTGGAAGGATTTTCAGTCACGTGTTAATAATGAACTCGTAGCAATACTAGGGAATTTCGTTAATCGCGTCATGGTTCTTTCTCATAAGTATTTTGGAGGAGCAGTGCAAATTGGATCACCCCTTACCCAAACCGATAATGAAGTACTTTCAACTCTTGCTATTTTTCCTAAAGAGATTGAGCAGTCTGTTTCACAATACCGTTTCCGAGAGGCGTTGTCCAACTTTATGAATGTCGCGCGATTAGGCAATAAATACTTAGCTGACGAAGAACCATGGAAGGTTTATAAAGACGATCCAGATCGTGTTAAAACGGTGCTTTACGTAGCCTCGCAGATTGTAGCGAACTTAGCGTTATTCGCACAACCATTTTTACCCAAAACAGCTAAAAAGCTTTTTGCAATGCTGAACGTGTCTCCAAAAGGATGGGATCTGGCTGGCAATAAGGAAATTATTCCGCAACACCATATCTTAGGGGAAGCACAGTTATTGTTTGAAAAGATAACAGACGATCAGGTGGAACTTCAGCTGCAAAAGTTGGCTACCGCAAAGGCAGCAAATGTTGTAAACAATACTCCAGCAAGTGATGCAAAGAGTAATATTAGCTACGAAGAATTTCTGACGATGGATATCCGTGTGGGGACTATCCTAGATGCAGAAAAAGTAGCTAAAACTAAAAAGCTTCTAAGATTAACTGTCGATACTGGAATCGATCAACGAACCGTTGTTTCGGGAATTGCAGAATATTTTACTCCAGAAGAAATTGTGGGGAGACAGGTCTCTATATTAGTGAATTTAGAGCCGCGAGAGATCAAAGGCATCCAGTCCCAAGGTATGATTCTTATGGCGGAAGATGCTGACGGAAGGCTGGATTTTGTCGCTCCTACTACGGCAATTAAAACTGGAAGTACGGTGCGTTAACAGCGGCTCACGTTAATAATATAACACCATCTTCGTTTATACGAAGATGGTGTTTTTATTTAATTTTTTTCATAAAAAAACCTGAAGCGGGGAGCTTCAGGTTTTTCACTAACTAACCAATTATTAACCTAAATTATGAATTACTATTATAACTGCAATTTAGGCTCCTATATTGTATATGGTACCTTCTATTAACAAAATTTAACAAAAACGAGCCATGATTACATGTTTAATAATGTTTTTGTGTGAAGCGGGACAGATTATTTGACATGTTGCATGTCATTTTTTCTTCTAAAAAATAGCGCCAAAATAAAAAATAGGAGTGAGGGCATGACCCACCCCAGATCGTATTTGAAAAGTGGTATTTTGTTAAGGATCAAAAGTTGGGAATCACCTAGAAAGCCTAATATTTTCAATAAATTTAATACGGCGATAATCGTTGAAGCACTAATCGCAGCGATATAAGGCTCTTTTGATTTGATCCAACGTCCGAAGACAACAATATATAATACGAGGGTTATGACTATGGGGTAAACGAACGCCAGAGGAGGGTATGCAAACCTGATTATATCATCCACGCCGATTACAGCTAATATTCCTGAGATTAGGCATGATACCGTCACTAAAAATTTGTATCCTAACCTGCCATTTGTCAACTCACTGAAAAATGTGCCCACAGCTGACGTTAATGCTATTGCTGTAGTTAAACAAGCTAAAGCAATACTAATTGAAATAGCCAAAGTTCCATTGTCGCCAAAAATACTTCTAGAAATTAGGAGCAGCAACTCTGACCTGGTTAAAGAATTGTCTGTTACGCCGGAAGTTGCTCCCAGGTATATTAAGCCTCCATATATGAAAAGTAGGCATGCTGCGGCAAGTACTCCTGAAGCGATGACAACTTTGTTCTTATCGTTAATAGACTTGTATCCCTTTGCCTTGGCGGCAGAGATAATAATACCAGCAAAGATGACAGATGCCAGTACGTCTAAGGTTTGATAACCTTCAGTGAACCCCAACGTGAAAGACTGTACCGCTGTGATACCCTGTTCGGTAGAAGTAGACACGGGATCTATAATACCTTTGACAATTAATACACTCAGTATAATTAATAGGAATGGGGTTAAGATGTTCCCAACTAAGTCGACTACTTTACTAGGTACAATGGAGAAACACCAGACTACGATAAAGAAGATGACGGATGCCCAAATCGAACTGCTTTGTGGAAATGAGGGAAGAATTCCAACCTCAAAAGTTGTCGCTGCTGTTCTCGGTATCGCGATTAGCGGTCCTATGCACACCATAATGACAGTCCCTAGAATGGCTGCCAGCTTTTTGTTTACGCGATGTCCGAGGTCGTTAAAATTTTCCCCAGAATTTGTAACGGCTAAAACGCCTGTAAATGGAAGAAGGATTCCCGATATACCGAATGCGAATATCGTCACCCAAATATGGTCGCCGATCTGCAGCCCAATATAAGGCGGAAGAAGTAAGTTTCCTGCCCCAAAAAACATGGCAAAAAGAGCAAAACCTATTGTTAGTATATCTCTAATTTTTCTCAAAATATAATATTAATATGTTAATAATTTGGTTAGAATAACAAATCAACGAGTTGTTTTGCTTCTTTGACATCGTGTACGCGCAATAGTTGAACGCCTTTGTTAAGCAAAAGTGTGTTTAAGGCAATGGTCCCTGTTAATGCTTCTTGTGCAGTAATACCAAGCTTTTTGTAGATCATCGATTTACGTGAAATACCACCCATTATCGGAAAGCCAAAGTATTGTAATTCATCTACTCGATGTATTAGTTCAAAGTTCTGGTCGATTGTTTTTGCAAATCCATAACCAGGATCTAGAATGATATCACGAACGCCTAGTGAACGAAGTTCGGCAATCTGTTCGCCAAAAAACGTTGCGACGTCCAAAACTATATCATTATAGGTGGTAAGCTGTTGCATATTTTCAGGTACTCCTCGCATGTGCATCAACACATAAGGAACTTGTAACCTCGCCACTGTTGAGAACATATTTTCATCAAGAGTCCCTCCCGATATATCATTAATAATGTGCGCACCTGCGCGAACGGATGCTTCTGCGACATCTGCGCGAAACGTATCTATGGATAATATAACATCGGGATAACGCCTTGTTAGTTCTTCAATAATAGGTAGTGCGCGGTGAGCTTCTTGTTCTGAGCTAATTAGTTTTGCCCCAGGGCGTGACGAATACCCACCAATATCTATGATGTCTGCACCATTTTCTAATAATTCCTGTGCTTTTTGTATAGCTTGTTCTGTTTCGTTATGTTGCCCTCCGTCGAAAAAAGAATCTGGCGTTACATTTAATATGCCCATAATTAAGGGCTTTTCAAAAGTAAGTAACTTTCCGTTTGCTACAATAGATTGGGAGGAAGTAGTGTTAAGATGTTTCATCACATATATATAACAAATATATTGAAAATCGGCGTACACCGTTTCCAAATTAAAGGGGGGGACAAAAGGTTATTTCCTGCTCGGAAATAACCTTTGTAAGATTTTCTGTTTACAAATAGAAGCTTAATTCAATACAACGACCCCGTCGGCCACAATACTAATGTCTTCACGTGGTTTGTCTATTTTCGCGATCTCATCTTTTGAAGCTCCTTTATCTTCCGCATAATGTTTTAACCATTCTACAGAAGTTTGTTTTACTTTTGCACGGCCTTCAATTGCAATATTTTTTCCTACCAGATCTTGAGGTACAAAATAAGCATAGTCTGTAAAACGTACGAGAACTGTCTCCCCGCTTTCACGTTTTAATGTCAGAAAACAACCTTTTTTTTTGCACACTTCAACAACTTCACCTTTTATCTTGCCATTGAATTTGTCTGCCGATTTCAATTTCTTAGCTAACTCTACAACGGAAATCGCTTCAGTAGAATCTATTTTTTTGCCGTATTGTACACCTTTTTTAGCGGGCGTAAGTGCTTGCTGAGCGAAGCTTAATTGCAAAGTTGCGATTATAGAAACAATTAGAGTCAAATTTTTTTTCATTTGTACCTTTTATTTACGTAAAAACTCGAACTTCCCACTTGGATCGAGCTTCATAACGGTTGAAGATTTTCCGTCTACAGTGATATCTTGTCCGTATTGTACAACATAATCGACCCCGTTGATTATTTCCTGAGAAATTTCATCGAAATTTGCGGGAGACCTATCGCCACTGATATTTGCAGAGGTAGACACTATTGGTTTTCGAAATCGTTGGAGCAATTGTTCGCAGAACGGATGATTTACGATTCGTATACCAATGCTACCGTCTTCTGCTATTACGTTCGGAGCAAGGTTCTTTGCGTTAGAGTAGACGATTGTCAGTGGTTTTGAGGAATACTCAATTAACTCGTAAGCAACTTCCGGGATCTCTCGTACGTAGCTCGTTAATTGGTTGTCATTATGTAAAAGGATGATCATGCTTTTTGTGCTATCTCTGCCTTTTAAAGCGTATACTTTACGTACTGCTTCTTCATTAGTCGCATCGCAGCCAATTCCCCATATCGTATCGGTTGGACAAAGAATTAAGCCACCATTTCTTAATGTATCCAGGGCTTGGCTCAGATCTTCTTTACCTACTAATGCGTGGTCCATTAAACAGCGACATTATGTTCACGTAAAGCATCATTTAACGACGTCTTCTTATCGGTTGATTCTTTACGGGTTCCTATGATCAACGCACAAGGTACTTGGTATTCACCTGCTGGGAATTTTTTAGTGTACGATCCTGGTATAACAACAGAACGGGCAGGTACATAACCTTTGTATTCAATAGGCTCGTCACCAGAGACATCGATGATTTTTGTGGAGGCCGTTAACACGACGTTGGCCCCAAGTACGGCCTCAGTTTCGACACGAATCCCCTCAACGACAATAGCACGTGAGCCAACAAAAACATTGTCCTCGATTACCACAGGAGCTGCCTGGACAGGTTCAAGAACACCACCAATGCCCACGCCACCACTTAGGTGTACGTGTTTACCGATCTGAGCGCAAGATCCTACCGTAGCCCAAGTGTCAACCATGGTGCCTTCGTCGACAAATGCGCCAATATTCACGTATGACGGCATCATAATCACACCTTTAGCTAGATAAGCTCCGTAACGAGCGCTCGCTCCAGGAACCACACGAACGCCTAATTTTTTGAAGTTCGTTTTTAGCTTCATTTTGTCGTGATAAATAAAAGGACCATTGTCTATTTCCTGCATGTCGCGGATAGGGAAATACAAAATAACAGCTTTTTTAATCCAATCATTGACGTGCCAACGCGTTCCGATCAATTCAGCGACGCGAAGGTCACCTTCATCTAACCGGTCGATAACCATATTGATGGCTTCGAAGTATTCCTTATAAGTTAATAATTGCCTGTCTTCCCAGGCCTCCTCAACAAGTTTTTGTAATTTTTGTACTTCCATTTCTAATTGATGCGCTTCGCGGTGTAAAATATTCATGCATGTTGGAGCCCTGAGCGCAAAGTTGTAGGGTACCGACATACATACAAATATTATAATTTTTTGTTTAATCACAGCCTATATTCGTTAATATTACGCTATTTGACGTATTTTTGTGTATGGCAGCGGAAACCGAAAAACTTCGTATTGATAAATATTTATGGTCCATTCGTCTATTTAAAACACGCAGTTTAGCGACAGACGCTTGTAGGGCTGGAAGGATTAAACTTAATGGGCAGAATATTAAGCCGTCTTATTTGGTGAAAATTGGAGAGGTTTATAGCGTTCAAAAAGGTATTGAACGAAAGATAATAAAAGTAATTGGACTGCTCGAACGTCGAGTTGATGCTAAAACAGCGGTCCAGTTTTACGAAGATCAAACACCTGAGGAAGAAACATACGCCTTTAAATCTGTGTTCCACGCGCCTGTACTCAAAAGAGATCGGGGGACAGGTAGGCCAACCAAAAAGGACAGGCGAGAAATCGACGATCTCACTTCAGACTGGCTCGGTGAAGACCAAGGGTAGGCCAAGCTTAATCTGGAATCTTATAATAGTTTAAGTAACGAACGATACTATTTGCTCTGCGGTTAACGTATGCAGATGGACGTCTAGCATCCCATTTATTGGGACTCGGAAGAATCGCTATAATAAGAGCCGCTTGTTTTTTACTGAGGCTAATTGCCGATTTATAGAAATAATACTTCGAGGCGGCCTCGGCACCGTAGACACCTTGTCCCATTTCAATTACGTTAAGGTAAACCTCTAAGATGCGTTTTTTGCTCCAAAAGACCTCAATCAATACTGTAAAATAGCTTTCTAAACCTTTTCTTAACCAAGATCTTTCTGGCCATAAAAAAACATTTTTTGCCACTTGTTGACTTATAGTACTACCTCCACGTAGTTTTTTGCCAGCTTTATTTTTTAGGAATGCTTCTCTTATTGCTTGCGTGTCAAAACCATGGTGTGTTAAAAAATGAGCATCTTCTCCAGCAATCGCTGCTCGTTTCAAGTTGTCCGAAATATTCTCATAATCTACCCATTTCTTATCGATTTTCCATTCTTTTCCTGTTGATTTACGTTCAAAGCCTCGTTTGAGTTGTAAATAAGTGATAGGTGGATTCATGAAAATCAAAAGAACGACCCAAAAGATGCTAAAGATGAAAAATGCTACTGTCACGCGAGCAATCCAGAGACCAATTAACTGTAGTCCGTTATGTCGCTTACTCGTTTTTTTTCTATTGTTTCGTTTTTTTGTGTTGCCTCGTTTAATAGCCATCCCTATTGGTTTGTACCACAAATCTAGGGCATTTTTTTTATAAGAAAGAGATAATGCAAAAGATTTGGGCTTTCTGTTTTTGGTAGGAACTAAGTTTTCTTTTTAATATACAAAGTGTATTTTATGATTTTATGCTGCGGAAAACATCGTCGTGAATGTTTGTCAAAGCGATGCATTTAGCGTATTTTTACGGCTTACTAAAAATGGAGTTCAATTGGCCAAAGCGAAGAAACAAACGCCTTTAATGCTGCAATATAATACGATAAAGGCGAAATATCCCGGCACGTTATTACTGTTTAGAGTTGGTGATTTTTATGAGACATTTGGAGAAGATGCAATTAAAGCATCAGGAATTTTAGGTATCGTTCTCACAAAACGCGGGAACGGATCTGAATCCGAAACCGCATTGGCAGGTTTTCCTCATCATTCGCTTGAAACCTATCTCCCTAAATTGGTGCGTGCAGGGCAGAGGGTCGCTATATGTGATCAGTTAGAAGATCCAAAACAAACCAAAACAATTGTTAAACGAGGTGTTACCGAACTGGTGACGCCAGGTGTATCCTATAACGACAACATCATAAAACAAAAATCGAATAACTATCTTGCCTCTGTGTTTAGTGATAAAGGTGGTGTCGGTATTTCTTTTTTGGATCTCTCCACGGGTGAATTTTTGGTAGCTCAAGGGGATGTTAATTATGTTGATAAATTACTCCAGAGCTTTAAGCCAAGTGAAGTAATAATGCCAAAAAAGCAGTATAAGGAGTTTCTAGAACAATACGGGAGTCACTATTATACATACACCTTGGACGAATGGCCTTATACAGGTGATTACGCGATCGAGGGCTTGCTGAAACATTTTCAGGTGAATTCGATGAAGGGTTTTGGAATCGAACGGATGCCAATAGGTACGTTAGCTGCGGGTGTTGCTTTACATTATTTAAATGAAACAGAGCATCGAAATCTTCAACATATATCGAATATATCCAGAATTGAAGAGGACAAATATATGTGGCTCGATCGTTTTACTATTCGGAATCTCGAATTAATAGGATCAACTAACGAAAATGCAGTTATTCTTTCCGATGTATTGGATCAAACCGCATCTCCGATGGGGGCGCGCTTGTTAAAGCGTTGGATGGTTATGCCGTTGAAAGATACGACAGCTATTCAGCAAAGATTGGATATTGTAGAATATTTTGATAATGATAGAGATCTTCGCGACAAGTTAATAAAGGAGATTGCGCAGGTAGGTGATTTAGAACGCTTGATTTCGAAAATTGGACTTCAGAAGGCAAATCCTCGAGAAATTATTCAGTTGAAGCGAGCGCTATACGCTGTTGAGAAGTTAAAGGTTTTGACCAATATTGAAAATTCTAACGTGTTGTCTTCGATGTCCGCACAACTGGATATTTGTGAAGTTATCCGTCAAAAGATCGAGGAAAGAATGCAGCCCGATCCTCCGGTCGCACTGAACAAAGGGAAAGTAATTAGTGACGGTATTGACGAGGAATTGGATTACTTACGTAAAGTGGCTTTTGGTGGAAAAGGTTATCTGTTAGAAATTCAAAAGCGTGAATCAGAAGCTACTGGGATACAGTCGTTAAAAATTGCGTTTAACAATGTTTTTGGTTATTATTTAGAAGTGACTAATACGCACCGAGATAAGGTGCCTGCCGAGTGGATTAGAAAGCAGACCCTTGTTAATGCTGAGCGCTACATCACCGAGGAATTAAAAGAATATGAAGAACAGATTTTAGGAGCAGAAGAGAAAATACAAGCAATAGAAAATCGTCTGTATGCTGATCTTTTGGTTGAGATCGCTTGCTATATTAAGCCAATACAGCTCAACGCTCAAGTTATTGCTAAATTAGACGTTCTATTGAACTTTGCATGGATCGCAGAAAAAAATTACTACACAAAACCTTTCGTGTCTGATAGTAAGACACTTGATATAAAAGGAGGGAGACACCCGGTTATTGAGAAAAATCTTCCCATTGGTGAAGAATATATTACTAATGACACTTTTCTAGATCCCCAAACGCAACAGGTTATAATTATCACGGGGCCGAACATGGCTGGTAAGTCAGCTTTACTTCGGCAGACTGGGTTAATCGTGTTGATGGCACAAATAGGAAGTTTTGTACCAGCGAAAGAAGCGAATATAGGTGTAGTGGATAAAATATTTACGCGTGTTGGTGCTTCTGATAATCTTTCTTCGGGTGAATCGACTTTTATGGTTGAGATGAACGAAACGGCCAGTATTATGAACAATCTTTCCGACCGGTCACTAATTTTGCTAGATGAAATTGGGCGAGGGACAAGTACTTATGACGGGATTTCGATCGCCTGGGCAATCGCCGAATATTTGCATAATCACCCTACTTGTCGTGCGAAGACGTTGTTTGCCACGCATTATCATGAGCTCAATGAACTTACTAATTCGATGTCCCGGATAAAAAACTACAATGTGTCGGTCAAGGAATTGAATAACAAAGTGATTTTCCTTCGAAAGCTGGTGCCTGGGGGATCGGAACATAGTTTTGGAATTCATGTTGCCAAGCTGGCTGGTATGCCTAATAAACTTTTGGGACGCGCTAATGAGATTTTAAAACGTCTGGAACAGGAACGGACGGGTGGAGAGCAAATTAAAGATAGTATGCGGAAGATGCAAAAGCAGGCTTATCAGTTACAGATGTTTTCTATTGACGATCCAATTTTGGCGAAAATTAGAGATATGTTAAATAATTTAGACGTTAACGTGTTGACACCTGTGGAAGCATTGATGAAACTTGATGAAATCCAACGGCTTTTAAAGAATTGATTTCTATCATTTTATTTGCGACGAGGGAACTATTGAAACGAAGAAATAAATAAGTTAACATGGCAGCGTTACACTTCTTTAAAACCTTAGGAACATTTGTAAACTTGCGTAGTTTGGCTGAATGCTCGTTAGGAGATTTTTATCCCAATCGTACGGGATGTAATGGTAAGCACCCTCAACACCTATATATTTCTTTTTTGCAAGGTGTCTCATAAACGATACCCCTAGCGTAGTACGCATGGTGTTTACATTGTGATAGCGGATACTACTTGTTCCTTGATCGTAATCATCATAGTAGTAATCGTCATAGTAATAGCTATCTGTCACCTCCGATAAGCCTGTGTTGGTCGTTTCATAATATAAACCGATTTTTGGGGCAATAATAAATTTGTCATTGTCAAATATTTTATAGCCTAAGTTTCCCCCAAACCCAAGGCTGACGGTAGAATTAACTGTTTGTACTTCATCATACAGCACATAGTCAAATGCTCGATCGTTTGAATTTACGCGGAATTTCACACCCAATTCATAAAGGAATTGAGAAGATAACTTGGAAGAGTACATAAAAGAAAACGTCGGATTTGTTTTGAAAAGTGGATCCTTCCCTGTGATAGGAAATTCTATCCCACCGTATATAATTAACCCGCCTCGTTCTTTATAGGTCTTGTGTTCTTTGGGTTTGTTGAGCGTTGTTGATCTTGGTGTTTCAGTATGATAAGATTGATAAAATGCTTCGATATTGTCAGAAAATAATAGCGCTATTTTTCGCTCCTGGTCTGTAAGGTTATAAGCTGTAGAGTTTAGTAAGGCGGCCGATTTAAGCTTTACGAGTGAATCGATAGGATGATTTAAAGGGACGTGGTTGAAATCCGATTTGTTGTTTTTATAGATCGATCTATATTCCGGTTCAACACTATAATCCCAACGCATGACGAGGCTTTCCTGATAGTTCTTGCTAAGATAATCAGCAATCAACGCGCCCGCAGAAATTTTTTCTATTAACGCTCGCAGGATACGTAATCGTTGGGTGAATTCACTTTGCCCACAACTACTTTCTATAGTTCCTAGTACAGATTCTAAGTTAGAAAAGTCATTTTTGTCAACCATAATAACAAGCTTTTCCAAAGAGATTTGTGTGATTTGATCGCAGTCCTGTAATGGCACAGTCGTTCTGGCTTGAACAACCGTCGACAAAATGACGAGATTAAAAAAAAGAAGGAGCGTTACAAATTTGTTCATATTGAGTAATTCAATGCTAAAGTACTGATTATATTCGAGTTTTTTTACGTTCGTTATCTCCGTTAGAGTTCTAATTTAATTATAACTTTGACGTAATGAAATCAATTTTTCGTTTTAAGCAGTTTCAGGTTGACCAAAGCAATTGTGCTATGAAAATCAATACCGATGGTGTTTTACTTGGTGGTATGATTGAACCGTATAGTGCGGAACGTATTCTAGACATAGGAACCGGTACGGGGGTAATTGCAATGATGCTTGCCCAAAAGTTCCCAGGGGCGGTTGTCCATGGTGTGGAGATAGATACTGCGGCGAGCAGGCAAGCGGGGTTGAACTTTGAAAACTCAATCTTTAATAATAGATTGGAGGTTATTTCCGGTTCTTTTCAAGATATGCGTCCCGATTCGGATTATGATTTAATCGTATCAAATCCTCCTTTTTATACGAATTCCTTACATACCCCCGATGCTAGAAAAACGCAAGCAAAGCATGCTGACAGCATTTTCTTTGAGTCCTTAATTGATTTTGTTGATCAGAATTTGTCTTCCAACGGGAGGTTTTATTGTGTTTTGCCAACTTTAACGGCGCGATACGTTACTGAAGTGTTGCTGCCAAAATCAAAATTGTATTACCGCGGAGCGACTAATATCTCGTCGTTTCATGGAGCCCCAAGTATACGTACCGTGATCCAGCTTGGTAAGGAAGAATCCTCTTTTGAGAATGGTGAACTGGTTATCTATGCATCCAAAGGTGTTTACACGGTTGAATATAGAGAGTTACTGAAACCGTATTTTTTAAATTTTTAGCTATGAGAAAAATTGGACTTCTGTCTGATACACATGGATTTCTGGATGATGCAGTGTTTAAACACTTTGAAAATTGTGATGAGATTTGGCATGCAGGCGATTTTGGAAATTTGGAGATTGTCGGTAGACTGTCTAGATTTAAGTCCTTTCGAGGTGTGTGGGGGAATATCGACGACAAAGCAATACGGATGGTATGTCCGGAACATCAACGCTTTCAATGTGAAGATGTCGATGTGTGGATAACGCATATAGGGGGGTACCCTGGTCGTTATTCGTCGTTGATTAAGGATGAATTAGTTAAGAACCCGCCTAAATTATTCATTTGTGGGCATTCGCATATTTTGAAGGTCCAATACGATCCAAAATATGATTTATTACATATTAACCCTGGCGCTGCCGGAAAGGTTGGTTGGCATACGGTGAGAACTTTAGTCAGATTTGATATTGATAGGGATAAAGTTTCGAATTTGCAGGTGATTGAAATTGGCCCACGATAGATTAGAGACTGTCGCGAACTTCCACTAAGAACGATTTAAGTCGTTCAAGAGAATCTATCACGCGTTGATTCTCTTTTACTTCGTTTTTGTTGGAACGTAAAAATTCACGAGCACCTTGAAGTGTATATCCCTTATCTTTCACGAGGTTAAAGATAATTTTTAGATTAGAGATGTCATCAGGTGTAAACAAACGGTTTCCTTTTTTGTTTTTCTTTGGCTGAAGGATATCAAACTCGCGTTCATAAAAGCGTATTTGTGAAGCATTGACCTCGAACATTTCAGTAACTTCACCCATTGTGTAGTATAATTTATTTATTTCACGTTCTTTGTACGGCATAGTTTTGTTATCTCCTTTAACAAATATACAATGTATGTTTGGTATTCAAAATTTTTCCGAGAATGAATATTTTTTTTGAATTTTGAGAAAACCAAAGCAAGGAAATAGATGGCTGTCGTTAAAAAAAATGTGGGTTTAAAAAAGGGGATAGTGGTCGTTAGTCCGTTTTGGACCAATTTGTTTTCTGCAGGCAAAGCCTCGGCAGTAACAATATTTCCTTTTATTTTTTTACAAAGCGAATCATTCACGAAGGATTTGGTCTTACTAAATCATGAACGCATCCACATTAAACAAGCTATCGAATTGATGATAATTCCTTTTTATATTTGGTATCTACTGGAGTTTTTGATTCGTTATAGTCAGTTTCGAAACTTCAGGCGTGCCTATTATAATATCAGCTTTGAGCGGGAAGCTTATAGAAATCAAAACAATATTAATTACTGTGAAGGTCGAAAAGTCTGGGGTTTTTTGAAATATTTAAAAGAGCAATTCTGAATATCAGGAAGTAAAAAGAAAAACCCGCATCGTCAGAGTAGAATGCCCCCAGAAAGTGTCTAACTTTTTGGGGGCATTGCATTTCTGTGATATGTATATTTTTAGTTCAGCATTCTTAAAAACGCTGCGACCTTCGATTTTAGATGACGACGATCAACAATGAAATCTAAAAAGCCGTGTTCCAATACAAACTCTGAAGTCTGGAACCCTTTAGGTAAATCTTTCTTGATTGTCTCTTTAATAACCCGCGGTCCTGCAAACCCTATAAGAGCCCCCGGCTCGGCGATATTGATGTCACCCAGCATCGCATAGGATGCCGTAACCCCACCTGTCGTGGGATCCGTTAGTAAACAGACGTATGGAAGTTTCGCTTTTGATAATAGAGCCAATTTAGCAGATGTTTTTGCCATTTGCATAAGCGAGAAGGCGGCTTCCATCATACGTGCTCCGCCTGATTTCGAAATCAACATAAACGGTAGTTTGTGTTCTATACAATAATCGATTGAACGAGCAATCTTTTCACCCACCACTGACCCCATCGAACCACCGATAAATGTAAAGTCCATACAAGCGATTACGATGTCTTTCCCTTCCATTTTACCATGGCCACACCGAATCGCGTCTTTGAGGCCTGTTTTTGCTTGACTATCGGCTAACCGCGTTGGGTAAGGTTTCGTGTCTGAAAATTTAAGAGGATCCCCTGAGGTAAGGTTTCCAAATAGTTCAGTGAAATTATTATCGTCAAATAGAACAGAGAAGTATGCCGTTGAACCGATACGAATATGGTAATCACAATATTGACAAACATATTTGTTCTCAATTTGTTCACTATTCAGTAATGGCTTTTTACAGTTTGGGCATTTATTCCACATACCGTCAGGAGCTTCCTTTTTATTTTCGGTTGCAGTGTTAATACCTGCTTTATTTCTTTTAAACCAACTCATAAGTTTTGCTAATTCGGACTACAAATAAACGAAAAATATCGTAAAAAGTAATATTGCGAGTTATCGAACGTTTTTATAAATATTTTGGAGTTCTTCAGGTGGTCAACCGATATACTGTTTTCCGAAACTTGTTGGTTTAACCGGTTTTCACGATAAAAAATCGGTGTCGCTTTTCTCATGTCATTATTAAAAAGTCACAAAAAAAGCGCAACTAAGCGCTAAAGAACCCTCTTAAAAAAAGAAGGGCAAGCTACTCCTATCGCACCGCTCAACCAAATACCCTTGCTTTGTTCCCAACCTGGGGGAGTCAATGGGAGCTGGTCGTAGGAGACTTGCCCAGCACAAAAGTAGCAAAAAATTAGATGTATGGAAAATTTTTTGAATGACTTTCTGTACAGGCTTGATTGTCAGTCTGCAAAATTACATTTTGGTCTTGTCGTATTCTCCTTTTAAAGCGTAATAGCCGAATATAGCCATGCCTATACTTATAATTGGGGTAAGGATAAACAAAATAATAATTCCAAATACTAAGTCTTCCTGGTGCCCAGTACTCAATTTGGGCACACCGAACTGGAAAATGCAGAAGTAGGCCGTGAGGATTGCAAGAATGATCCAAAGGACTCCAAATATTTTTTTTATACTTTCCATATTAATTAGTCTTTAACAGTATTAGCAGTCATGTTTTTAGTGATATAAAGTGCCCCGATAATAAAACATACAGCCGATATAATAATAGGATACCACAGTCCCTCCAAATAGTATGTCGGATTTCCTTGTGATTGTGCATTACTAGCAAGATATGTTGATACCGCCGGAAGTAAACCACCAAAGATTCCATTTCCAATGTGATAGGGGAGTGACATAGATGTATAACGTATCTTTACGGGGAAAATTTCAACAAGAAATGCCGCAATTGGTCCGTAGACCATAGTAATATAAAGAATCTGGACAAAGATCAGAGCAACCAGCAGGGCATATTTGCTACCGGAAATTGTTACTAAGCTTTTTGTTGTGATTTGGGGGGCGGTCTCGTTTAATTCTGCGTCACCGGGGTTCAAAAGTTGTTGACTAGTGGTAACAATTAGCTTGGTTCCGTCAGTATATTCTGTAGTATATTTTTTTATTTCTTCCTTTCCTTGGGCTGTGGAAAGCGTTTCGGAGCTTTCTGCACGAGCATCAATAATTTCAGTTTTGTGCTCGATATTGGTGATTTGATACATGGCTTCATATATCGGTCGGTAAGTGAGCAAAGCCAAGAGCATCCCCGTTAACATGATCCATTTTCGGCCAATTTTGTCACTTAGACGGCCACAGACAACAAAAAATGGGGTTCCAATAAGCAAGGCAATTCCTAGTATGAGATCCGCTTGGTCACTATCTAAAAACATAACCGTTTTCATGAAGCTCATTGAGTAGAATTGCCCAGTGTACCAAACGACACCTTGTCCCATTGCAGCTCCGAAGAGTGCTAATAAGACGAATTTTAAATTATATTTATTGCCGAAACTTTCCTTTAGCGGGTTTGTCGCAGTTTTGCCTTCGGATTTCGCTTTCGCGAACTCTGGCGATTCATCCATATTTCTACGTATAAGGTAGGACACATATACCATGATTATCGACAGTATAAAGGGGACACGCCAGCCCCAATTATCGAATTGCTCATCTGTCAAACAGAATCTTGTTAATAAAATGACAACTAGGGAGATGAATAACCCGAATGTTGCAGTAGTTTGTATCCATGAGGTCCAGTATCCTCTTTGGCCTTCAGGACTGTGTTCTGCAACATAGGTTGCCGCTCCTCCATATTCACCGCCGAGAGCCAATCCTTGGAGAAGTCGTAATACCAAGACAATCAAAGGTGCGAAAAAGCCTATAGATTCATAGCTTGGTGTGATCCCGATGAGAAACGTAGCTCCTCCCATCAGTATTAAAGTGACCATAAAGGTGTATTTCCGGCCGATTAGATCTCCTAAACGGCCGAAAAATAGTGCGCCGAAAGGACGGACAACGAAACCGGCTGCAAAAGTTGCTAACGTCGATAAGAATGCGGCCGTAGGGTTTTCTGCGGGGAAAAATTTTGTTGAAAGCACTACGGACAGGCTTCCGAAAATGAAGAAATCGTACCACTCAATGAGCGTACCCAAAGAGGAGGCTCCAATTACTTTCCATAGGGATTTCTTATTAGTTTGCATACACAGGTTAGGTTTACTTGTTATTTAACAGTTTATATTTTTATAAGGATGTTACTCCGAGAAATAATTAGGGGGAATGCGTATAAAACAAATAGGTTTTAAAATATTTATATCGATCCCGTCCGTAATTAGACTTGTTTATAATCGGAACTCTAAAATTAAGAATTTTGATTAAAAATCCTAACTTTGAACAAAAAAATAGATATGGAATTAAAAGGAGCTGAAGAGCCATTTGATATAGAGATAGATAACGTCGTCTATTCTGTATTCCCCGAGGAGAAAGATGTGTATGTTGTTTTTAAAGAGGGGCGGGAATATATAAAGCTCTTGAAGGACACGGAAAATTCTTGGTTGATGTTGAATCCCGAAACTGAACTTCCGATGTTTGGAATGGATGAAGAGGTAGACCGAATAGGAAAAAAAATTAATGAGGAACTGCGTCTGGGTTCTGATCGCAAGTAAATTATTAAAAGCGCTTTACATTTGTAGAACGCTTTTTTATCCAATGAAGTTCTTGTAATTACATTGGAATGTATACTATATATTTAGTGTCAAAGAAATCTTCCTGAAAGTAATCGGCTAGTCGGTGTAGCTCAGCTTTTAAGTTGGCTTCTTTTATTTCTTCTTTTAAATCTCCGCCCTTGAGGTATAAAATTCCGTTAGGTAAGGCATTTTTATCTTTTTTTTCAAACTTATTTCTAACCCAGGGGATAAAATCAGCTAAACGTGTAACAGCTCTGGAAACAACAAAATCGTATTTGTAATCCAATACTTCTGCACGTATGTGATCTGCTTCGATATTTTTGAGCCCGATAGCGGCGGCTACCTCGCGCACGACTTTTATTTTCTTTCCGATCGAATCTACCAAATGGAATTGAACTTCAGGGAAAAGTATAGCCAGGGGTATACCCGGGAACCCTCCGCCGGTACCGACGTCTAGAATTCTAGTGCCGGAAGTAAATTCGCTTACAAATTTTGCAATGCCTAGGGAGTGTAGTACGTGGTGTAAGTAAAGACTCTCGATATCTTTCCGGGACACAACATTTATCTGGTCATTCCAAAATGGATATACCTCCGCTAGTTGTGCAAACTGTTCTTTCTGGTCGTCTGTTAATTTTGGAAAATACTTATAAATGATATCTACTGTAGGATTCATATGTTTTTAATTAAATTGACGTGGAACTAAGGAGAATTACTTCCAAGCTATTTCTTTTTTATTGCGGTTAAATACCCCGTTGATGCAAATATAGAAATAGTAAAACAGATCTAATATCGGCAGCCAAAGTAAAAGATCATGAACCCCCAATTTTCGGTAAATACTATTGAAAATAATAAGTTGGCCGAGGAGCCGTATTAAATACGCGCCAACGGGAATATACCAAAGGGAGGGGTAAATAAGAACGCATACGACTATCATTATATAAAATAATAACGCTGAAACAAGTTGTGCAGCTAGCATGCGTTTATGGCGGCCTTTGTATAGCGTCGATGCTCCAGAGTGCCGTGCTTTTTGTCTATAATAGGCTTTCCATGTTTCCTTGGGTCCAGAGTAGACATGAGCATTCTGATGGATTGCAAGGTTGACGTTGTTGCGGGTAGCATTTTGGTTAACAAACAGATCGTCGTCTCCAGATTTGATATGCATGTGTTTTGTGAAACCTTTAGATTTAAAAAACAGCGATTTTTTATAAGCGAGGTTTCGCCCAACAGCCATATAGGCATTTCTTTTCAAAGCGTACGAAATGTAGCTCATTGCGGTGTGTGTGGTTTCGAACCGTATTATCTTGTTAAGAAAGCCCGGAAGTTTAAAATATGGTGAATATCCCAAAATAATTTCCTTTTCCTTCGTGAAAGCACCTGCCATTTCGCTAATCCATCTTGAATTTATCGGCTGGCAGTCCGCATCGGTAAAGAGAAGATGGTCGTATCTCGCTCCTTTTATTCCCATAGTGAGCGTAAATTTCTTGGTATTCTTCAGTCTTATATGTTCTTTAATCTCAATTACTTTTAATCTTTCGGGATATTTGCTAATAAATTCCTTTAGAACCCACTTCGTGTCGTCGCTCGAGCAATCGTCGACAACTATAACCTCATATTCTGGATATTCTTGTTGTAAAATGTCTGGTAAAAATTGTCGTAAGTTATCCTGCTCGTTGAAGGCTGAAATAATAATGCTTATCGGTGGTTTAAAATCATTTTCCTGATGGGATTTGATTTTATGTACAGCAAGTTTGCCGTATACGAATAAGATATAATAAAGCTGTACAAGTAATAATAGTCCTAGTATTCCTAATGGAATATAAGGTATATACGGAGTAAATTGTTCGAGTTCTACCATAATATAGGCTCAAAGATAAGGTGTTATTTGAAGATATCGGGGGGAATTAGTTAAGTTTTATTAAGAAATTAGTCCATGCTCGTTTCCTTCTGTTTTTTATCCTATTTTTGCAGTGATTAAAAAAAAGAGGGTACCACTAGATATATGAAATTTACGCTTCAAGCACAAGATAATGGGTCCAAGGCTCGTGCAGGGATTTTGGAAACTGCGCACGGGAATATCCAAACGCCAATATTTATGCCTGTAGGTACCGCCGGTACTGTTAAAGCAGTTCATCAGCGTGAACTTGTGGAAGATATACAGGCACAAATAATTTTGGGCAACACTTACCATTTGTATCTCCGTCCGGGTCTTGACGTATTGAATAAAGCAGGCGGATTACATAAGTTTATAAATTGGGAGCGGCCTATTTTAACGGATTCAGGTGGATACCAAGTGTATTCCTTAACCGAAGTACGTAAGATTAAAGAAGAAGGGGTGACTTTTCGGTCGCATATTGACGGGTCGAAACACTTATTTACTCCTGAAAATGTAATGGACACGCAGCGTATAATCGGTGCCGATATCATAATGGCTTTCGACGAGTGTACGCCATATCCCTGCGATTATAGGTATGCTCGCCGTTCGTTGGACATGACTCACCGTTGGCTTAAACGGTGCGTAGATCGTTTTGATACCACTGATCCTCTTTATGGATATGAACAAACATTATTCCCTATCGTGCAAGGCTCCGTCTATAAAGATTTACGGGAGAAATCCGCGGAAGTAATTGCTTCTTTCAATAGAGATGGTAATGCGATTGGAGGGCTTTCTGTAGGAGAACCTGCTGAAGAGATGTATGCGATGACCGAAGTTGTCACCAATATTCTGCCGGAAGATAAACCAAGATACTTGATGGGGGTCGGTACTCCAGTGAATTTGCTGGAAAATATTGCTTTAGGTATCGATATGTTTGATTGTGTGATGCCCACTCGAAATGCCCGGAACGGGATGTTATTTACACAAAATGGTATCATCAACATAAAAAATGAGAAGTGGAAAGACGATTTTTCTCCGATTGAGGCAGAAAGTGACCTATTGGTCGATCAAATCCATACGAAGGCATATCTACGGCATCTAATCAGATCTCAAGAGATACTTGGTGCGCAAATTGCTTCCTTGCACAATTTGCATTTCTATCTTTGGTTAGTAAACCAGGCACGGGAAAAAATTATAGATGGGACTTTCTATCCGTGGAAGGAAAAAATGGTGAAAATATTAGGGCAAAGATTGTAACTTCGGAAACTGTAAAGAAGGTTACGGAACAAGATTTATGAATATCATCGATCGCTATATCATTAAAAAATACCTCAGTACGTTTATATTTACTGTAGGTATCTTTATTGTTGTTATTGTCGTTTTCGATGTGTCGGAAAAGCTTGATGATTTCTTAAAAAATAAGGCGCCAATGTCGAAGGTCTTTTTCGAATATTATGCCTTAGGGAGTATTCCTTTTTTTCTTAATATGCTCACCCCTTTGATTAACTTTATCGCGGTAATTTTTTTTACTTCGAAAATGGCGGATCAGACAGAGATCGTTCCTATTTTAAGTGGTGGAATGAGTTTCAATCGTTTCTTGCGACCTTATCTCTTTTCGGCAGGAATAATTTTCGCGTTTACTTTTGTTTCAAATATTTGGATTATTCCATATACGAATAAGATCAAGGTTAATTTTGAAAATGTATACGTAAAGCCTCAAAAAGTAAGTACCTCGACGCTATCCACACATATGCAAATTGATTCTAATACTTATGTGTACATCGATAATTTTGATACTAAACGGAATATCGGTTATAATTTCTCGATGGAAAAATTTGAGGGCGATAGACTAATAGAGAAGTTGATGGCCCAGCGAATAACCTGGGATTCTACAGCTACGAAGTGGAAGATAGAAGATTACAGTATTCGTTTTATTGACGGTCTAGATGAAAAAATGGAGAAGGGTAGTTCACGTGATACAACATTAGATATGTTACCGCGCGATTTTGAAGTATATGACAATGTTTTCACTGCAATGGATACGAAGGAACTGAATCAGCGAATTCGAAAGGAGGAAACGCGAGGAACGGGAATGATGACGGACTTACTGCTGGAAAAGTATAAACGTTATATTGGTCCATTCTCTGCTTTTATTCTAACTTTAATGGGGGTATCTCTTTCTTCGAAAAAAGTACGAGGAGGAATTGGCCTTTCATTAGGAATCGGAATTGCCCTTAGTTTTACATACTTGGTGCTCGTACAGTTTTCGACTATGTTTTCCTTAAAGGGAGGTTTGCCACCACTTATTGCAATATTAATCCCCAATGTACTATTTCTACTGCTAGGATTGTGGCTGAAATATAAAGCTCCAAAATAATCATGATTCTTCCTTCCGTTAATAAGAATGTCCTTATTTTACATTTAACCGTGTTAGTCTGGGGATTCACCGGTATACTTGGTGAACTTATATCTGTGTCCGCGCTCCATCTAGTCTGGTACCGGGTGGTTATCGCGGCACTTTCTTTATTTATTTACTTTATTATAATTGGAAAATCAGTTCAGGTTACTAAGCAAAAGCTTATTCAAATTGTATTGGTTGGAGGAATTGTCGGATTGCATTGGGTACTGTTCTTTTATGCGATCAAGATTTCGACCGTTTCGGTAACCTTGGTCACATTATCTGCAACCACACTTTTCACCTCGATTCTTGAGCCCATTATTAATCGGAAAAAGATAGCGAAAACAGATGTTGGTGTTGGACTTATTATCCTTTTCGGTATTTATCTGATATTCAAGTTCGAGTTTCAATATGTTTGGGGGATAGTAAGCGGATTATCTTGTGCACTCTTTGCTAGTATTTTTTCAATTTTGAATGCACGCATGGTTAAACACACGAGTCCAACCATTATAACATTCTATGAAATGTTAGGTGCATTTCTTTGCGTTTCACTAATTATGTTGGCTACAGGTAAGTTCGATGAGAATATGTGGTTAATCGGAATGGACTGGGTATATTTATTACTTTTAGGGGTTGTATGTACAGCTGTCGCCTATGTATTAGGGGTAGCAGTGATGAAGGAACTGAGTGCATTTACAGTGGCTCTAACCACAAATATGGAGCCGGTTTATGGGATAATATTAGCTATTCTCGTTTTTGGAAATAAAGAAACGATGAGTACTGGTTTCTATGTCGGGGCGGTAATTGTTTTAGGCGCGGTCTTCTTATATCCATACATCAAAACTAAACTAGAAAATAAGGAACGCTCATTAATAAATCGAAAATTACATTGATTCAGAAAAAAACCGGAATGAATCCGGTTTTTATTGATACTAAATATGAAACTAAGCGTATGAGACTGATTTATCCTTGCATTCAAGTTCTGAGTAACCCATAAGGTACTCATCCACTTTTCTTGCACATTCTCGACCTTCAGAAATCGCCCACACTACAAGTGATTGGCCACGACGCATATCGCCTGCTACGAAGACATTGTCTACTGAGGTCTTATATTCTCCTTCTTTTGCATCCACATTTCCTCGATCGCTAAGTTTTACACCCAACTGTTGAAGTAATCCATCATGCTGAGGGTGGAGAAAACCCATGGCTAATGTAACAAGCTGACATGGAAGTTCACGTTGTGATCCTTCTACCTCTTTGAATTTTGTTGGTCGTCCGAGATGGTCCACCTCCCATTCTAAATCTACTACTAAGGCGGCCCGTACATTTCCGTTTTGGTCGCCAAGAAATTCTTTAGTACTAATGCTCCAATGTCGTTGGCAGCCTTCCTCATGAGAGGTTGTTGTTTTTAACAACATCGGATAGGTCGGCCACGGCATAGCATCAGTCCGCTGTGTTGGAGGCTGTGGCATTAGCTCAAACTGTGTTACGCTTGCTGCCCCATGACGGTTTGAAGTTCCTACGCAATCAGATCCAGTATCGCCTCCGCCGATTACTAAAACATCCTTTGCCGCGGCATGAATTTCTTCGACTTCAATGGGTGAGTTACCGACACGTTTATTTTGCTGTTTTAAGAATTCCATTGCATAATGGACGCCTTTTAGATCGCGACCCGGAATTGGTAAGTCGCGTGGAATAGTCGAACCACCAGATAAAACGACAGCATCGTATTCCTTAAGCTCACTGGTAGGAACATTCGCCCCCACTTCCGAATTGGTTCGGAATTCAATTCCCGATCGTTCCATGATTTCTATCCGACGATCGATTATCGTTTTATCAAGTTTAAAGTCAGGTATCCCGTAACGTAATAATCCTCCAACTTTGTCATCACGTTCATAAAGTACAACGTCGTGACCTGCTTTGTTCAATTGTGCAGCAGCAGCTAGACCAGCCGGTCCTCCACCCACTACGGCAACACGTTTTCCAGTTTTGATGTATGACTGGTTTGGTTGTACAAAATTGTTCTTATAGGCGATCTCGATGATATGTTTTTCTATTTCTTCGATCGCTACCGGAGATTTGTTAATACCGAGTACACAAGCCGCCTCACATGGTGCCGGACAAATCCGGCCAGTGAATTCCGGAAAGTTATTTGTCGAAACGAGTATATTATACGCTTCTTCCCAACGTGCATCATAAACGGCGTCATTGAACTCTGGAATAACGTTGCCTAGCGGGCACCCAGAATGGCAAAAAGGGATGCCGCAATTCATACAACGTGCCGCCTGATCGTTTAATTGTTCTGTGGAATATGGTTGGACAAATTCCTGATAATTTTGTTTTCTATTTTCTACAGAGTCTTTCTGAGGAAGTGCTCTCTCAAATTCTAAAAATCCTGTTGGTTTTCCCATTATATGTTCCTCCTCTTAGATTAAGCTTCGATTAATTTTTTACGCAATACATTTTTATATTCGCGAGGGAAAACTTTTACAAATTTACCCTTCTGTTGTGTCCAGTTTTCCAATATGAAATTCGCCCTGTCACTGTTTGTCAAGTTGGTGTGTCGTTTTAATAATGCAATAATCGCTGTCTCATCTTCTGTGTCCAGAGGGTCAAGGTCAACCATCTCTTGATTACAGTTTTCACGGAAATCGCCAGCGATGTCATATATCCATGCGATTCCTCCGCTCATACCTGCCGCAAAGTTTCGACCGGTTTGTCCTAATATTAATGCACGTCCACCTGTCATATATTCGCAACCATGGTCCCCGATTCCTTCAACGACGGCAGTAGCTCCAGAGTTTCGCACAGCAAAACGCTCACCAGCCATACCGTTAATGAACAAGTGACCCGAGGTCGCCCCGTAAAGAGCTACATTGCCGATGATAATATTATCGTGGGCTGTTAAAGGGCTGTCCGCGGTCGGGTAGATAGCTAGCTGTGCGCCCGATAAACCTTTTCCGACATAGTCATTAGCTTCACCTTCAAGTTCAAAAGAAAGGCCTTTTGCACCAAAAGCGCCGAATGATTGACCAGCGGATCCTTCGAATTTAAAGTTGATGGTATTGTCTGGTAAACCTTCTGCGCCATAATTCTTGGAAACTTCGTTGGAGAGCATGGTTCCAATAGTACGGTCAGTGTTTTTTACCTTGAACGTTCCAAATACTGGTAATTTTGATTCTAACGCGGTTTTCGCTTGTGTTAGTAATCCCCAATCGAGGATCATGCTTAATCCGTGGTCTTGTTCCTGTGTGTTATGCAAACTTTCTGAGGGTTCGTTTCTTGCAACATAAAGGATTTTCGAAAAATCGACTTTTGATGCTTTCCAGTGATCAATATTTTCGCGTTTTTTTAAGAATTGTGCACGACCAACCATTTCGTTAATAGTACGGAATCCCAATTGTGCCATTGTCTCGCGTATTTCTTCAGCCAAGAAGCGGAATAGATTTACAATATCTTCGGGTTTACCTGAGAATAATTTTTGTAGTTCAGGATCTTGTGTGGCTACGCCAACAGGACACGTATTCAAATGACATTTACGCATCATAATACACCCACCTGCAATTAGTGCTGCAGTAGCGACTCCCCATTCTTCGGCTCCAAGTAATGTGGCGATGACAATGTCTTTTCCTGTTTTCATTTGGCCATCAGCCTGTAAAACAACACGGCTACGAAGTTTGTTGTGAACCAACGTTTGGTGAGCTTCAGCTAGTCCTAGTTCCCACGGTAATCCGGCATGTTTGATCGAACTTACAGGAGATGCGCCTGTCCCTCCATCGAACCCGGCGATTAAGATCACATCAGCATGCGCCTTAGCAACACCTGCAGCGATAGTTCCAACACCTGCCTTGGATACTAACTTCACGTTTATTCTTGCTTTTCGATTTGCATTCTTTAAATCGAAGATTAGTTGGGCTAAGTCCTCGATGGAATAGATATCGTGATGAGGGGGAGGAGAGATTAGACCGACTCCTGGAGTTGCATGGCGAAGTCTAGCAATAAAATCGTTAACCTTGTGCCCAGGGAGTTGACCGCCTTCTCCTGGCTTAGCACCTTGTGCCATTTTTATTTGTATTTCATCAGCTTCGGTAAGGTAGTGGGAAGTTACTCCGAAACGGGCCGAAGCAACTTGTTTGATAGCTGACCGCATAGAATCTCCGTTCGGTAAACGCTCAAAGCGGGCGGCGTCTTCACCTCCCTCACCAGTATTACTTTTTGCACCGATGCGGTTCATTGCAATGGCTAACGTGCTATGAGCCTGAGTCGAAATCGATCCCATGGACATCGCGCCAGTAGCAAACCTTTTCATGATGTTTTCAATAGGTTCTACTTCATTAATTGGAACCGGTGTGCGGTGTTTTGCGAAGTCTAGTAACCCCCGTAGGGTGAACATGCGTTCTTTTTGATTATTTATGATCGAAGCATATTGTTTGTATGATTCGTAGTCATTTCCACGACAGGCCTTTTGTAGTAAATGTACGGTCTCTGGGCTCCATAAATGCCCTTCGCCGCGACGCTTCCACTGATAGATACCACCTTCAGGGAGTAGTTTCTTCTCTGTACGAGATTCTCCAAATGCACGCCAGTGTTTTGCAAGCGATTCTTTCGCTATATCATCAAGCGTTAGCCCACCAATACGAGAAACCGAGCCACAGAAGTATTTGTCAACTACCGATATGTCGATTCCTAGTACTTCAAAAATTTGTGCGCCGTGGTAGGACTGTAACGTTGAAATGCCCATTTTAGAAAAGATCTTCAAGAGCCCTGAACATATTGCCTTAACATAGTTCTTCTTTAAATCTTCCCAATCCAACTCGGTGTCAATTTGTCCAAGTTCTTTCATTGTCCGTATAGAGGCTAAAGCCATATAGGGGTTGATTGCTGTGGCTCCAAAGGCTAAAAGGCAAGCAAAATGATGTACTTCCCAAACATCACCAGCCTCCACCACTAAACCGACAGCTCCTCGATTTCCGGTCTTTATTAAGTGATGGTGTACAGCGGATACCGCGAGTATAGATGGTATCGCTGCGTGTTGTGAATCTATGGCACGATCGGAAAGAATAATCACTTCGAATCCATCACGTACTGCATCATCTGCATAACGGCAAAGACGTTCAATTCCGGCTTCCAAAGAGCCGGGTTTCCCATCTGCCTTGAAATATAACTGTAAAGTTTTTGCCTGGAATATTCCGGTATCAATGGAACGAAGTTTTTCTAATTCACTCGAAGTTAGAATTGGATGCTCCAGTGTAACGCAATGACAGAATTTTTTATCCTCAATTAAGATGTTACCAGCGTTCCCTATAAACGTCGCTAAACTCATAACTAGTCGTTCACGAATAGGATCTATCGGCGGGTTCGTTACTTGAGCGAAAAATTGCTTGAAGTAGCTAGAAAGGTGTTGTGGTTGATCCGAAAGTATCGCTAACGGAACATCGGTTCCCATGGAACCAATCGGCTCATAGCCAGTTAAGGCCATCGGTGTAAGGATAGTTTCAAGATCCTCTCTCGAGTAACCGAAGGATTGTTGGTATTTGAAAACGGACTCTTTTTTCAGATAGGTATAAGTAACCCGAGGAGTTTCCAACTCGTCCATTCGAATCTTATATCGATCGATCCAATCACCGTAAGGTTGTTTATTTATCAGCTCGTTTTTGATATCTTCATCGGAACGTATACATCCTTGTTGCATATCTACAACGAATATTTTTCCAGGTTGTTGACGTCCTTTTTTTATGATAATACTTTCAGGAATAGGAAGTGCACCCGCTTCGGAGGCGACGATTACGCGTTCGTCAGATGTGACTGCATAGCGTAAAGGACGAAGTCCATTGCGATCGAGCGTTGCACCAATAATTTTCCCATCCGTGAAGCATAATGCAGCAGGTCCGTCCCAAGGTTCCATCAATGTAGCATGATATTCGTAAAATGCTTTTTTTAGAGGATCCATTTGTGTATTGCCATCCCAGGCTTCTGGTACCAGCATCAACATGACGTGTGGTAGACTGCGACCCGTATGTAATAAGAGTTCAACGACATTGTCCAAACACGCTGAATCCGATTGTCCGCGATCAACTACAGGAAGTAGTATTTCCATCTCCTCGTCGGAAAAATAAGGGGATGATAATGATCGCGCTCCCGCGTAAAACCAGTTTAAGTTACCGGTAAGTGTATTGATTTCTCCATTATGGGCAATGTTGCGAAACGGCTGAGCCAATGACCAAGAAGGGAAAGTGTTCGTTGAAAATCTGGAGTGCACAAGTCCAAAAGCTGAAACAACGCGAGGGTCACGTAGATCCTCAAAGTAGGAACCAACCTGATATGTTGTCAACTGACCTTTGTAAATTATTGTTTGACACGATAACGAAGCGATATATAATGGTAACGGATATTCTTGGTGTTCTTTTACTTTTTGGATGATCAAACGTCGTAATACAAATAATTTTCGTTCGAAATCTTCAGTGGTTGAAACGCCATCTGGACGAGAAACAAAAAATTGAACGATTTCCGGTTCTGCACCCAACGCCGTAACTCCAATTCCGTCGCGATTCACCGGTACATCTCGGAACCCAAGAAATTTCATTCCACGGTCTTCTGTCGCCTCGATAATAGCATTACGACAAATCGCGTTCGTTTCTTCATCTTTGGGAAGAAACAACATTCCTGTGCCGTAATATCCCGGTTCTTCTAGTTGAATTCCAATGTTGATACATTCCTCCCACAAAAATTCGTGTGGCAATTGGATCATTATACCTGCACCGTCTCCGCTTTCAGGATCACAGCCACAAGCGCCTCTGTGCTCCATGTTTTCGAGCATAGTTAACGCATCTTTTACTTGTTGATGTGATTTTTCTCCCTTGATGTGTGCCACAAAACCTACTCCACAAGCGTCGTGTTCAAAGTCGGGATTATACAATCCTTGTTCCGGTAATCTTTCGTTTATCATCTTCTCCTCAAAATATTTGGTTGCTAATATACGAATAAAAATTAGTTTTTATTGTAAATATTGTAAATTAAATTCGATAATGTTATTTTATTGATAAATTTAGCCTGTTTTTTTATTGATATTGTATTCTCTTTTGCTGGAATGTGGTTCGAGTGAATATCCTTCTGCTATTAGACTAGCACAGCGAATAAACCTAGGCGCAGTTTATCCTTAATTTAAGGGACGTAGTTTGAACCAACTGCGGAGGACTAATAACAAGGGGAATTTGTATATTAGCTCGTTCAAAAAGTATTCATTTTTATGAAAATCACAGAAGTAAAAGTCTTTCGTTTAAGCATACCAATGGAGCCATTTGTTATTGCAACAGGAACGATGGATTATGCACAAAACATATTTATTCAGATCCGCACCGATACGGAACATTACGGCGTAGGGGAATGCTCTGCCTTCCCGATGATCGTTGGAGAAACGCAGGATACATGTTTGGTGCTAGCGCGTGATTTTGGTAGGATATTAAAGGGAAAAAACCCATTAATGATTCATGAGCGTATGGCTGAGCTGGCTTTATATATCGCTGGGAACAGTACAGTGAAGTCTGCATTTGACATGGCTTTGTATGACCTTGCTGCAAAATACGCTGGTGTTCCCTTGTATCGGTTTTTAGGAGGAAAGCCTCGAGAAATTATTACAGACATTACATTAGGAATCGGTGAACCATCGGTAATGGCTCAAAAAGCCTCTCTGTTAAAGGAGCGAGGTGCTGAAGCTTTAAAAGTTAAACTAGGTAAATATCCGCAAGATGATATTATGCGAATTCGTGAAATTCGAAAAGCCGTTGGATTTGATATTCCTATTCGCATCGACGCAAATCAAGGATGGTCCTATGAGGATGCTGTTGAAACTCTTCGAGGGCTAGAGCCGTTTAAGATCCAATTTTGTGAACAGCCAATGCGTACTTACAATGATCATCGTTTATCCGAATTACGTACCCAAACCATTATACCGATTATGGCGGATGAATCTGTATACTCCTGGCACGATGCCGAACGCCTCTGTCGGCAAGATGGTTGTGATTATATAAATATTAAGTTTTCCAAGTCATCTGGAATAGCGGAGTCGTTGAGAATACAAACTGTGGCTGCGGAGTATAACGTGCCATGTATGATCGGAGGAATGCTTGAATCCCGTTTAGCCTTAGCTGCAAAAGTTCACTTTGCATATGCTGCGCCCAATGTGAAGTTTTTCGATCTTGACACGTGTATGGTTGGTCACTTGGAGGATCCAGTTATTGGCGGTGCGCAATATGACGGTTATCGTGTTTCTATAAAAGATTCCCCAGGAATAGGTGCTGATGTTGAGCAATCGTTCCTTGATAGGTGTGAATCCTGGACTGTATAAACGTGTCCATAAAGTGTTTGTCTTCTCTGAAGATCTATTAACTTTCTAAAAGGGAGATCTAATGATCAGTATGAGTATGTTCACTCCAGTATTGTATGGCAAATCGTTCCGATTATGTATCTTTGTTTCAGAATTGAAAATTTGAAACTATGAGTACACAAAAAGGTCCTATTTCCCAATTTTTGGAGAAAAATTATCTGCATTTCAATGCCGCCGCGATGGTTGATGCGGCTAAAGGATATGAAACTCACCTATTAGAAGGTGGAAAGATGCTAATTTCGTTGGGCGGTGCAATGAGTACGGCAGAATTAGGGATTTCACTCGCTGAGATGATTCGTCAAGATAAAGTTCATATTATTTCATGTACAGGGGCGAACTTGGAAGAAGACGTAATGAATCTAGTTGCACATTCACACTATAAGCGTGTTCCTAACTACCGTGATCTGACACCAGAACAAGAACGGGAATTGCTTGATCAGCACTTTAATCGTGTAACTGATACTTGTATTCCAGAAGAGGAAGCGTTCCGTCGCTTGCAAAAGCATTTGGAACACGTTTGGAATACAGCGGAGCAGAAAGGTGAACGCTATCTTCCACACGAATATCTCTACCAAGTCGTAAACTCTGGTGTGTTAGAGCAATATTATGAGATTGATCCGAAGGATTCTTGGATTGTTGCTGCCGCCGAGAAAAACTTACCTATTGTATGTCCAGGATGGGAAGACTCTACGACCGGTAATATTTTTGCTTCGAACGTAATTAAAGGTAAATTAAAAGCAAGCACCGTGAAGTCTGGTATCGAATATATGATTTATTTAACGGAATGGTATCGCGCTAATTCTGGAGGTAAAGGAGTGGGGTTCTTTCAAATTGCAGGTGGTATTTCCGGAGATTTTCCAATTTGTGTTGTGCCAATGATGTACCAAGATTTGGAGTGGGAAGACGTTCCTTTTTGGGCTTATTTCTGTCAAATTTCAGATTCTACAACCTCATATGGGTCATATTCTGGAGCAGTTCCAAATGAAAAAATTACGTGGGGAAAATTAGATATTGATACGCCTAAGTTCGTAGTTGAGTCTGATGCAACAATCGTTGCCCCGTTGATTTTTGCTTACGTATTAGGACAATAATTTTTTAATTTATAGAATTGGAGCTCCTTAGTGCTATCTACTTGAAACTAGGGGGTGCTTTTTTTGAAAAAGGATTGGTTGATGAACTTAATAACAAAAAACCCTATTGCACTCCAAACTTTAATGAGTGAAGCTCTGTTTTCAATTAGGGAAGAGGTTAAAGACAGTTCGACTGGTCAATCATTACAGACTGCCTCTGTTGAGCCGTTGAGCGCAAAGGATCTTTTTGAGTACCGTGGCGATCGGACCACAGGGGTATTGTTTATTCTTCGTTATCCTCAATATCCTTATTTTTCTCCTGAAGCTGAAGCTGCTTTCGTGAAAACCATTGGCGCCCTGAATTTGACGATGGCAAACGTCGCTATCGTGAATTTGGCTAATCCTGATAATCCAAATGATTGGAAGCTTATCATGGAATTTTTTCAACCCAAGAAAATAACTTTACTTGGGGTTGATCCTAGGTCGTTAAAATTACCGTTAATAGCGCATAACTCTTATATGAAGGGTCGCGTGTCCGTTGTTTTTAACACCTTTAGTTTCGAAGAAATGTTTTCTGACCTGTCCAAGAAGAAGCTTTTCTGGAATGAATTTAAGACATTTATTGGAGCCTAAAATTTGAGGAGCATCGACTAACTTATAATTACAATTTCAAAAAAATGCTCGAATTAGTATTTGCGACTAACAATGCGCATAAACTTCAGGAAGTACAAGCCATTATTGAAGATAAGTTTTTTTTAAAATCGTTGGCCGATATTGGTTGTACAGACGATATCCCCGAAACTGGAACAACGTTTTTTGAGAACGCAAAGCAGAAGACCGATTTTTTAGTGAATAAATACGGTTTTTTTTGTTTTGGAGATGATTCGGGTCTCGAAATTGATGCTTTAAATGGTGAGCCCGGAGTTTATTCTGCGAGGTACTCAGGGACGCGTGATATGGACAAAAATATAGGTTTAGTGTTGTCTAAGTTACGAGGGGTGACAAATAGAGCAGCGCGCTTTAAAACCGTAATTTCCCTTTATTTAAACGAACAGCAATATTTTTTCGAAGGATCAATTGAAGGGGTGATTATTGATAGGCTACGTGGAACTTCTGGTTTCGGTTATGACCCTATTTTTATTCCAGACGGGCATGATCAAACCTTTGCTGAGATGTCTGCAGAACAGAAAAATTCAATAAGTCATCGGGCAATTGCAGTTCAGAAATTAGCTGACTTTTTAAAGCACTTCTAAGAGTCGTTGTGTTGAAATTTGAAATTCAAACGGCAAAAAACAACTAATTTAATAGCTGTTTTTTGCCGTTTTTCGATGTATCAGATTGTTGCTTTATTTTTATTGGAGGTTTGGCTATGATTGTTTTTCTTGTTAATGTATCGGAGTTTAGCAATTCTGCTGAACTATGATCCGACGTAGTGTCTTTGATAGATGACTTTTGTGATTGATCAGGAACGTCGTCGTTAAGGTCTATCTCTTGCGGTTCAGGAGTGTTTTTTGTATTGTCTGAGGCTTCCTGCATAGGGCTACGGACGATCTCTCGTTTTCGATTGATCATGTCTTCTTTTGACTTTGGTCTATCTTGAGGTCGCCAAGTAAATCCGGGTAGGACCTCGTTTTCTTGTGTCACGAGTCTAAATGGATATACCCGTTGATCAACTTTACGGATTGTTATATAGTCAATTATTTTTTTGTTTTCCATCTTTATCTTGATACGGGCTCCGCGATCGTGAAACATCTCTGTGATGGTATTCGTCGAATCATTGGTTGAAAAAATTAGATTTTCAGCATTTCCGTCAACATATAAGCGATCGATTGCGTTATTGGCAAAGAACGCTGTAATTTTCCTACCTTTTAATTGGTTAAATTTCAATGTGTCTAGCACCGCGTTTACCATGAATGCATTGCCAACCAACAGTGCATTGTCTAACCTCTGGTTTAATGCTTGCATGTAAATGGTGTCCGATGAAATCTGTGACCCTTCTGCCCAGATCATCGGTCGACCCATAAATCGGAACATGGAATCCGCCATGCCATAATATACCGAATCCGCAACGGCTTGGAGATCTGACTTGAACATTCGAACGTTATAATACGCCTTGACAATTCTTGTGCGTGCTGTGTCGAGATAGGCTGGATTACTGGTGTCCGGAGTGACTGTATCTGTCGTCTGTGCAGTAATAAGGGCGTTGTTGATTATGCTGTCAGCCTGTGCCGCGTGTGGGATTATCGCTTTTCTTCTGATGATGGAATCTTGTTTCATCGCCGAACTTATTGCGATATCTGTGTCTTTTGCGACATGAACTGGTGGAGTGGTTTCTGTTTTAGTGATACTCTTATTTTTTTCGTTGTGAGTCGTATCTGATTGAGGTTTAGATATAACGTTTGAAAGGTTGGCATCTAGATGAACACTATCAGTTCGTAACGTATACGCCGTATTTTTTGTTGTTGAATCTGTTGCTAGGCTATCATTCTGAAAATCTGTATAATCGTCCTCGTTTCCATAATCAATTTCGTCATCGATTTCAATGGCTCCGCCATTTCTGTCTAAATTGAAATTGAGTGCCACATAGTCTTTTAGCATGATCATCTGTGAATACAGGGTGTCCGCGGTCATATATACCGAATCTACTGTGCTTGCCTCTTTTTTCACGCTGGACACAGCTAAAGTGGAACTTTTATTACTCACGCTGTCTTGCGAAATTTCTATTGGAGGGGGGGGATTAGCTTCGACCGTCTTGTTTTCCGGTAAACGCAAACTTGCCGTGGTATCGATAATGGTTTTATTGGAGTCAGTTCCTGGCGAGTCATTTTTAACGACAGTAATAATTAATGGTTTGTCGGTCATTGTAATGGACTCGCTTGATTGATCATATAATCCGTAGCCTCCATAAGCGTAGAATTTGTCGATGGTGTCTACAAAAACAACATTATTATAGGCCTTACCAATCCCTGTAGCTCGATCGTAATATAAACTATCTCCCTTAAGGAATTTAGAGCCGCTGTTATACAGGTTATTTAATGAAAATTTTGCGATACCATTCTCTGTTTGATAATTTCCTTTTTCTGTGTATAGGTTCTCGCCTGCGTTTCCTTTGATGTCTGTCGGGCCGAAAAAATAGGTAGTTCGCTGTGTAGAATTATAACGCATGGTATCTGTATAGATTTTTACGTCTGGAGAGCGAACAACAACTTTATTTCTAAAATACGCATCTTGAGAGCGCTCGAAGTAATATCCGTTTTTTGAAGTGATTGTGTCAGTGCCGGTGATTATACGTCCCCCACCGGTATAGGTGCCAATCTGATCACGCATTTTGTATACCAAATGGTTGGTGGTTAGCGTCGATCCTTTATCCACCATTCGTACACTATTGGTTAAGGTTGCGATTTGTGGCGCTGCATTATAATGCAATTTATCCGAATAAATAACAGTTCCTGAAGGTTGTGTAATTACAACATTTCCAAAGGCTTCGAAAAACTGTCTTTTTAACTCGTCTTCATACATGTAACTGCTGTCTGCGGAAAGCGTGCTTCCTTTATGCTCGAAAACACCATTATAGTATATCGAACGCCCCGTTTTGGAGTTGATAATTACGTTGCGGGATGAAATAAGCGTGAGACGATCCTCTGTTGTGCCGGGACGTTGAGAGCCAGGGTTCTGAGCGTAGGCGCAGAAAATACTGAATACGCAGAGGATCGAAAGTATATAATGATTCACGATGGCAAAAATAACTAATTAATTAGCAAATTTTTGTTAAAGGATAAATTTTCATAAGAAATACTTTTGGTCAAATTTAAAATTTTAACTTTGGTATATGCACATCATGACCCGGTTTCGAAAATATCTACAGAACCCACTTTCAGTGGGGCTTAAAGATAAGATTTTACTTGCGGTCAGTGGTGGCCGTGACTCGATGCTCATGGCCCACCTTTTCTTGGATGCAGGATATAATTGTATAATTCTGCATTGTAATTTCGGTCTACGAGGACTAGATTCTGACTTAGATGAGCAGTTGGTTGTTGATTTTGCTAAAAAGAGGGGAGTGAGCTATGTGATTGAGCATTTTCAGACGAAAAAATATGCTGCCGAGCGTTGCCTTTCTATACAGATGGCTGCTCGTGAGTTACGATATAAGTGGTTTGAGCAAAAGCGTCAGGAGCTACACGGGGAATGGATTGCTGTGGCCCAGCACCGTAACGATCATATTGAAACAGCATTTTTAAACTTATGTCGTGGGACAGGACTTGTTGGTTTGCAAGGGATATTGCCGCGACGAGGACATATCATTCGACCCTTACTGTTTGTTGGGTCCCAAGAGATTACTGAAGAAGTCAATCGTCTCGAAATTCCTTTCCGAGACGATCAATCCAATTTCTCTACTAAGTACTTGCGAAATAAGCTTAGGCTAGACATTCTTCCAAAATTTAAAGAGCTTACTCCGGAATTTGAGAACATTATGGTGGAGAATATGGATAGATTTCACCAGTCTGTTCAGCTTTTAGAATATTTCGTTAAACCAATTCGCGTAAAGCTCTTTCAGAGGGATGGCGAGTTATACACGATCAACAGAGAAGCTTTACGTGACTATATTGACAACACGCCGCTGATGTATGAGCTATTTCGTGAATTTGACTTCGCTCCTGAAGTGTTAAAGGATTTACAAGTTAATTTCGATGGAATTGCAGGAAAGGTTTTCCAATCGAGAAAATACGAACTTTTGCTCGATAGAGAGTATTTGAGGATGCGTCCCAGGCAGAGTGAGCTTGTCGAAAGCCCAACGATATATTTGAATGAAAACACGAATCAAGTGTCTTTCTCCGGTGAGCGTTTTTTCGTAACCACGAGTGAAGATCGACATATTCTATCTGACAAGTCTATCGCCCAAATTGATTATGATCTTCTTATATTTCCACTGCAGTTACGGTTATGGCAATTTGGGGACGTATTTTATCCCCTAGGAATGACAGGAAAGAAGAAAGTAAGCGATTTTTTTGTTCAGCAAAAGTTAGATTTGTTTCAGAAGAAACGTGTTCCGATATTAGTAAATGGAAATGGTGATATAATTTGGATAGCCAAATATCGGTTAGATAATCGATATCGCATTACCGAACGCACAAGAAAAGTATATATTATAGAATCCAATTAGGCATTATGGGTGGACATTATCTTTTTCAGGAAAAGCAATATTTAGGGCGAGATGCAACATGGATTAGTGTACGTTTAATCTTAGTATTGTTTTGTTTTATCGCAAGCTATTTGAATATAGAGCACCTACCATCTCAGCAATTATTCTTTATTGTTGGAGTAGGAATTATTATCGTGTCAATGCTGATGATATATATGGTGCATTACAAAACGGTTATAGATGGTAAATTTTTAATATTAAGTGGACTTTGGTCATCGAAATTGGTTAAAATTGATCTCTTTAATATAAAGAAGGTCGAGCTCAGACCCTATAGCACATTTATTTTTAATAATCCTGTATATAACTTACATAAAAACGGTAAAATCCGGTTTTACTCTGGAGGAAAAGATGCTATTTGGCTGACAGATAAGGATGGATTGGTGTATATTATTGGTTCTCACAAAGCTGAGGAATTCGCACGAGCGATACAGGAAGCTATACGAAAGTTAAATAGTTAACGCTCGTTCGGGCAAATGACATGTGATTTTTCGTGCTAGATCGTTGATAGTGGTTAATTAATGTTAACCAAGCTCTTGCTGACATTCTATTGACGGAACTTTTATCGGATTTTTATTATTTTTGGTACAAAGGTTTTAGATATGGCATTTTTGAAATTTATAGCAATTTTCTTTATTATATTTTACGCAGTCCGATTTTTATTGCGCTTGGTAATGCCCTTTGCATTACGTAAGGTTACTGAGCGATTGATGCGTAACGCTCAACAATCTTCTGCAGGTGGGAGAACTGGACAATATCAGTATACTAGCAGCGATCCTTATAGTCAATTTAAACAGCAGGCTAAACCCAAACATGAAGGAGAGGTTCGCGTTGACTATGTACCAGTTGAAGAAAGCAAACCGCGAAAAGGTACCGAAACTGCCGGCGAGTTTGTTGATTTTGAAGAAGTGAAATAATCCGCGTTATACATAGATTCAGCTATTTGTTTTAAACTTAATAGATAGTGGTATACATTTGTTAATTTTGCTACTTATTTTGGTATACCATGTGGTTGAAGCAACTCTCTGTTTTAAATTTTAAAAATTATTCGGAAACTTTTCTTGAATTTATACCTCAGGTAAACGCCTTTTCCGGTGCCAACGGTGCAGGAAAAACGAACTTACTCGACGCTATTCATTACTTGGCGCTGTGTAAATCCTATTTTAATCCTATCGACTCTCAACATATCAAAAAAGGTTTAGACTGGTTCATGGTCCAAGGTACCTTTCAGAAGAACGACGTGTCGGATATCGTTGCTTGTAGCTTAAAGCGGAATCAAAAAAAACAGTTTAAAAAAAACAAAAAGGATTATATCCGCTTAGCCGATCACATAGGACAGTTTCCAATAGTTATGATTTCCCCGAATGACACTTCTATTATTGTTGAAGGAAGTGAGGAACGTCGAAAATTCATAGACAATGTAGTTTCACAGACGGATAATTTTTATCTAGACCTATTAATACAGTATAACAAGATCCTCTTACAGCGTAACACGTTGCTAAAGCAGGTTCGTGAAAAAGGTATGCTGGACTTAGGACTATTTGAGATATTAAACTTTCAACTTACGGAAGTGGGGGAACGTATTTTTAATAGAAGAAAGGAATTTATGTTAGAGTTCCTTCCAGAATTTCAGCGTTACTACCAATATTTGAGTGCCGATGCCGAACTGGTTACCCTAACTTACGAATCCCCACTGATGGAGAATGATATGGAATCACTTCTTCGAATTAATTTTGAGAAGGACCGTGCTTTAGAACGGACATCTCAAGGAATCCATAAAGATGACTTATTATTTACGATTCACGATGGAATGCCGCTTAAAAAATTTGGTTCCCAAGGCCAACAAAAATCATTTTTGATTGCTCTAAAACTCGCTCAGTATAGTTATCTACGTGACAAGAAGAGTACAAAACCTCTATTGCTCTTAGACGATATATTTGATAAGCTTGACGAACATCGTACTAAAAAACTTATGCAGTTGGTTTCTGACGACGAATTTGGGCAGATCTTTCTTACAGATACGGATGGGAAAAGAATTAAGCGAATTTTTGACGAAATAGCTCAGCCAATTTGTATTTTTGAAGTTAAAGGAGGTGCGATCGATGTATAAAAAGAAATTTGATGAGATCCCGACACGAGATGACGTTGGAATTAAGGTAGCGATTGAAAAGTGGATTGACGTATATCGTTTACGGTCGAAATTTGACGAATCCTCTATTGTTGGCGCTTGGCCAGCTATCATTGGAAAAGCGATTGCTAATCGTACACAAAAAATATATATTCACGAGAAAAAGCTTTTTGTAAAGGTGGAATCAGCGGTTATAAAAAACGAGCTTGCTATGATGCGTAGACAAATTATTGGTCGGGTTAATGAATATGTTGGGCATGTTATCATTGAAGAGTTTATAATTTTATAGCCCTCTGATTAACTATTACTGAAGGAGCGAACATAGATCCGCGGCGTCTTAACAAGAATATTTTTGCCTCATTACAAAAGCCATAATCTACTTTTGTTTCAAATGAATTTGTTATATTCGGGTTTAAAGGTAATCTTCGATATCGCCCTTACCTTCACGAATAACTTCGAAATCACCAGAGGTAACATCGATCACCGTTGAAGCGACGTTGTCACCATAACCGCCGTCTATAACAAGATCTACCAATTCTTTATATTTTTCGTGTATAAGTTCCGGATCAGTCGAATATTCGATTATCTCATCCTCGTCATGAATGGAAGAGGTGATGATAGGGTTGCCCAATTCTTTTACAATTTCCCGAACAATATTATTATTTGGAACGCGAATACCAACTGTTTTTTTCTTAGAACTAAGTAGTTTCGGTACTTGCCCACTGGCATTGAAAATAAACGTAAAAGGACCTGGTAAAGCCTTCTTTAACACTCGAAAGACAGTTGTGTCAAATGGTTTTGTGAAGCTTGATATCTCGGTAAGATCATAGCAGATGAACGAAAGATTTGATTTATCAGGATTTAATCCGCGTATTTGGCATACACGTTCAATTGCTTTATGGTTGGTTATATCACAGCCAATTCCATACACGGTATCCGTAGGGTAGATAATTACTCCTCCTTTTTTTAATATGTCCACAGCTTGAGCTATTGCTTTAGCGTTCGGATTGTCTTCGTATATTTTTATTAGCATGGTTTGTTGTTTTTATAATAACAAAGATCCCCATGAAGTGTTTTTCATGAGGATCATACTTTATTCGTTAAAACTCCGCATTTTTAGGGGATCGTGGGAATGGGATAACATCTCTTATGTTTGTCATTCCTGTCACGAAAAGAACCAATCTTTCAAATCCGACCCCAAAACCTGAGTGCGGTGCTGAACCAAAGCGGCGTGTATCAAGAAACCAGTCCATTTCTTCCTCTGGAATTCCAACTTCTTCCATCCTCGCTAATAATTTATCTAAGTTTTCCTCGCGTTGCGAGCCTCCAACCATCTCTCCAATTCCCGGAAACAAGATATCCATCGCACGAACAGTATGGCGTCCCAAAGCGTCCGGTTCATTTTGTTTCATGTAGAACGATTTTATTTCTCGAGGATAATCGGTTAAAATTACGGGCTTTTTAAAATGTTTCTCAACGAGATAGCGTTCGTGCTCAGATTGCAAGTCAGCTCCCCATTCGTTGATTAAATATTTGAATTGTTTCTTTTGATTCGGTTTGCTACGTTTCAGAATTTCTATAGCGTCTGAATAGGTAACGCGCTCAAAATCGTTCGATAGGACGAAATTTAATTTTTCTACCAAGTTATATTCTGAGCGTTCAGTTTGTGGTTTAGATTTTTCTTCTTCCAGCAATCTGTTTTTTAATAATTCGATTTCATCTGGACAATTTTCTAAAGCGTATCTGATGACATACTTTAATAAATCTTCGGCGAGATCCATGTTGTCGTCTAACTCATAAAATGCCATTTCTGGTTCTATCATCCAGAACTCCGCTAAATGGCGGGTTGTGTTTGAATTTTCGGCACGGAAAGTAGGGCCAAAGGTATAGATATTTCCAAATGCCATCGCAGCTAGTTCGCCTTCAAGCTGGCCTGAAACGGTAAGGTTTGTAGATTTGCCAAAGAAATCTTCTTTAAAGTCGATTTCTCCAGTTTCCGTTCGTGGTGGATTATCAAGGTCTAACGTAGTTACACGGAACATTTCGCCTGCACCTTCAGCGTCAGACCCCGTAATTATTGGAGTGTGCATATATACAAACTCTCGGTCATTGAAGAATTTATGTACCGCAAACGAAAGGGCATTGCGTATTTTGAAAACTGCATTAAATGTACCCGTTCTAAAGCGTAAGTGAGCAATTTCGCGTAAAAATTCTAAACTGTGTTTTTTGGGTTGAAGTGGATATTTTTCCGGATCTGAATCGCCTAATATTTGTAGGTCTACAACTTTAATTTCGACCCGTTGACCTTTTCCTAAAGATTCGATTAGTCGACCCCGTACACGAATAGCCGCACCGGTAGTGATACGTTTTAATAAGGCGTCTTCTGTATTTTCAAAATCAACCACTGCTTGTATATTATGAATTGTAGAGCCATCGTTGATCGCAATAAACTGATTATTTCTGAAAGTTCTTACCCAACCTTTAACAATAATGTCTTTGTCAAACTCTTCTGATTGTAATAGTTTTTTAATACGTGTGTGTTCCATTTTAAATAATAATAATCGTCGATTCTCTAGATTTCACAGGTTACAAAAATAGCGTATTATTTCCTAAATACGCCATTGGTGGGTTAAAAGAATACAACGGTTGTTTAATTTAAATTTAATTTCGGCTGAATGATGTTTCGCCAATTGATGGTTTTTATGTATATCAAAAAAAGCCCTTGGAATTTCCAAAGGCTTTTTAAATATGTGTTTTGAGATTAGTTCGCTAGAACCTTTGTTACAAGTTCCGCAGCTTCTTTTAATTGGATAGCTGAATAAACTTTCAAACCTGACTCATCAATTAATTTTTTAGCTTCTGCAGCATTTGTACCTTGAAGACGTACAATAATCGGTACTGGAATGTTTCCAATCTCTTGATAAGCATCAATAACGCCTTGTGCAACACGATCACAGCGAACAATTCCACCGAATATATTTATCAAGATTGCTTTTACATTTGGATCTTTCAAAATAATGTTGAAACCGGCTTTTACAGTTTCTGCATTTGCAGTACCACCAACGTCTAAGAAGTTTGCGGGTTCACCACCAGCAATCTTAATGATATCCATCGTCGCCATTGCTAAACCGGCCCCGTTTACCATACAACCAACGTTACCATCAAGTTTAACGTAATTTAGGTTTGATTCACCAGCTTCAACTTCTGTCGGATCTTCTTCTAAAACGTCACGTAATGCTGCGTAATCAGCGTGGCGATATAATGCATTTTCGTCGAAATTTACTTTTGCGTCAACAGCTAGAATTTTGTCGTCAGATGTCTTAAGGACAGGGTTGATTTCGAAAAGAGATGCGTCTATGCTGTCGTATGCTTTGTATAATGAACTGATGAATTTCACCATCTCCTTTTGTGCTGCACCCGATAGGCCTAGGTTAAATGCAATCTTACGTGCTTGAAAACCTTGTAAGCCGGCTTTAGGATCTATTTCTTCTTTGAAAATCAAATGAGGAGTTTTCTCTGCTACCTCTTCAATATCCATTCCACCTTCCGTAGAGTACATAATAATATTGCGACCCTTCGCACGATCTAATAAAACCGAAACATAAAACTCTTTGGTTTCACTTTCACCAGGGTAGTAAACATCTTGTGCAACTAATACTTTGTGTACTTTTTTTCCTTCTGGCCCAGTTTGTGGAGTAACCAATTGCATACCGATAATGTCGGTAGCACGTTGTAAAACCTCATCGTGGTTTTTTGCTAGTTTTACGCCACCACCTTTACCTCGGCCACCAGCGTGGATTTGTGCCTTTATCACAACCCAGTCTGAGTTAAGATCTTGTTTCAACGTTTGGGCAGCTTGTACAGCCTGCTCTGGAGTTTCTGCAAGAATTCCTTCTTGAACTCTTACGCCAAAACCTTTAAGTATTTCTTTTGCTTGATATTCGTGAATGTTCATCTTAAAAAATTTGTGGTAAAAGTAGCATTTTTTAATGGAAGGGTCAAGTAATTATTAGCTAAAATAAAGATAACTTTTTGACTTTAATGAGTACTAAAGTATTGCTGAAGTTTTTGCGGCATTTTCACTACCTTCGCATTATGATATTGAAGGCAAGTCATATTAACAAATCGTTTGGAAAGTTGCCGATTTTACGTGGCGTAGATTTATCGGTTAAAAAAGGAGAAGTTGTTTCTATTGTTGGTGCTTCGGGTGCAGGCAAAAGTACATTGCTGCACATTATAGGTACCTTAGATAAGCCGGATAGTGGGGACCTGGTAATAGATGGTGTAAATATTGCTGGATTGAGTGAAAAGAAGCTCAGTTTGTTTAGAAACCAGCATATTGGATTTGTATTCCAATTTCATCATCTCCTTCCGGAATTTACGGCGTTGGAAAATGTTTGCATTCCCGCCTTTATTAATGGCATAAGTAAAAAGCAAGCTGAAGACCGCGCCATAGAGCTTCTGGCGCGCCTAGGGGTAGAACACCGGGCTCATCATAAGCCGTCGGAAATGTCAGGTGGAGAGCAACAACGCGTTTCTGTAGCGCGTGCCCTTGTAAACAACCCTTCCTTAATATTAGCCGACGAGCCCTCAGGGAATTTAGATTCGGAGAATGCGGCCTCTTTACACAAACTGTTTTTCGAATTACGTGAGTCACTAAATCAAACTTTCATTATAGTTACACATAACGAGGAACTTGCGGGAATTTCAGATCGAACAATCCACATGAGAGATGGTAAGATCAGTTGAAAATATGGATAAAATATTGATTACTTACGGAACACGACCACTCGCACAACGTGTTAGCAAATTACTCGCTTCAAAGTATGCTGTAGTGTATGGAAGCAGTGAGATATTTCCCGATGTTCTACTTAAAGGCGATTATAGAAAAATTCCAACAGGTGTGAATCCAACATTTGCACACGAGTTACTTAAATTGTGTCTAGACGAAGGGTGCCGATTTATTTTACCTCTCGGAAAACAAGAGTTAGCGGCGCTTCATCAAGCTCGTGTTTTATTTAGCGAATATGGAGTGAATGTTTTAATTCCCGAGAATATTGATGAAATGCTAATTTTAGAAAACCCCGAACAAGGGTTACCGCTTCAAGTTTTTAACGATGGTGTAGACCTCGTTTCCGGAAGGAAAATTGATATCGACAATTTTTCAGGTATAGGTCTTCTGTCAGACGATCAGCGTTCTGTAATTTTATGTTTAACATAACGTTTTTTTATGGTTAGCGATACTTTAGGTAATGATCCCGCGATATATGCTTTTGAGATCGACGATGTGCTTTATCAGAAGCGCGACTATATTTTACAGGTCTTTTACCTATTTGCAAATTTTCTCGACTATACAGAGGGGACAAGTCAGGCGTCAGCTTTGGTTGAGTATATGAAAAAAAGATATGAAGAAAATGGTCCTTTGGATGATATTGTTGTTGTGACAGAAACGTTGGCTCATTTTGGGTTGTCTGACTCATTTCTTGATAACTATCAGCGCTTACGGGCTAACGCAACTTTGCCTTTAAAACTATATCTAAAACCATCAACGAAAGCTCTATTTAAAACGATTCTTGCTGGAGATAAAGCTATAACTATTCTCACCGATGGGAATCCCGTAGAACAGCTTAATAAGTTAAAACATATTGATTGGGAAGAATTTTCTTTTTATTTGCCCTCACTTAAAGTTTATTTTATACAAGAATTAACATTTAGGAATATCAATCCGATTGATTATATTGGACAAGAATACAATGTACGGACAGCCGATATTCGTGTTATACGTCAGCTCAAATAGTCGAATTAAATTATGAAAAAATACCTTCCATTAACGTTTGTAATGCTTTTATTGCTGGCTTTCTCAGCTTGCAAGAAAGACAACACAATACCAGACACCGATGACGATGATGATGAGATCGCTGTAAAAGAGGATACGATAAAAGACTCTGTCTTTTATTATAGCAAGATGCTTTCTTTATGGCAAGATTATTTACCGCCCCGCAATTTAGATGATATCGATGATGCGGAACTTGTGCGTTCATATACCAAGAATTACGAAACGGCTGAAGAGGTTTTAGAATGGTTGAAGGGTCTTACAAAGTCGGGCTCAACCGGAAAAAACTATGATTGGTATAGCTTTTTAGACCGTCAAGGTGTTGTTAGTGGGGAGATTCAAGATGCGGTCGCCACGAGTTTTGGTATGTATGTTTTCTATCTTCAAACGGAAAGCTCGGGTAGTAATGCGGATTTATATATTCGTATGGTAGATTACAAATCGCCTGCGTACAATGCAGGTATTCGCCGCGGTACTCGAGTCATTAGTATCAACGGAGATACGAAGATCGATTATGATTCGCAGTCTGCGCAAGATTTCAAAAAAATTAATGAATATCTCAGTGCAAGTAGTTTGCAAATTGAGTTTGTGAAACCGGACGGTACGGTAGAGAAGAAAGATGTTGGGAGCGTAAAATATAATTTAGATCCAGTTCTAGATCATCGAGTGATTGCTCTGGACGGAAAAAAAGTTGGATATTTAGCATTTAGTTCATTTGTCTCCACACTCAGCAATCAAGGAACGACAACTGCAATGTATAACCGTTTCGAAGAAATATTTAATGGTTTTGAGAGTCAGGGAATTAATGAATTGGTAGTTGATTTAAGGTATAATGGAGGCGGCGCTGTTGTTACTTCGGAATACTTAGCGGATCGGATAGCACCATCCAGTGCAGATAAGAAGCTTATGTATGAATACAAGACAAATTCACTATTAGAAGGTTGGGGATGGCTTGAACCGGATTCAGCTTTTGGTCCTGTTTATTATCGTAAAAGAGGGTCTTTAGAGGTTCCTCGAGTTTATTTTATTGTAAGTTCGTCAACCGCCTCGGCAAGTGAACTGTTAATTAACTCACTTAAACCCTATATGGAAGTGAAATTGTTAAGTACATTCTCCGTTGGGAACGATGGTCAGGTGGTTGCCGAAAAAACTTATGGAAAACCTGTTGGTTTTTTTGGTCTCCCTATAGTAGAGGATGATATCGAACTCTACGTAACCTCGTTCAAGACGCAGAATGCAGATGGAGAAAGTGATTACTTCGAAGGGTTAGAGGTGGATGGAAATGTTTGGGAATATAACAGCTTTGAGGATTTTGGTGACCAGGATGAAAGTATGCTAGCCGCTGTACTTAATCATATACGATCGGGTAGCTTCGATATGAGTCCCTCTAGCTTAATTGCAGCGCGGAGCGGGCGTGCACAACCAAGTAAAGCGAGAGCGGTAACTAAGATAGTTCAAGGTCATTTTAGGAATGGAATGTATAAATTTCCAAAAGCCGGGTTAACGTTCTAATAGAATACTAAATTAAAATAATTATTACGCATGAAGAAAAAACCAGCTACGATAAAGGAAATAGCACGGAAATTAAAGATTTCACCATCTACCGTTTCTCGCGCATTGAATGATCATCCGAGCATTGGTTTGGTAACCACTATGCGTGTAAAGAAAGTCGCGGAGGAGCTCAATTACGAGCCGAATCAAACTGCTATTTTTTTTAAGCAACGTCGTACTTTTACCATAGGTGTTATTTTACCGAGTTTGTCAGAACCATTTTTTTCTTCGGCAATTAGTGAGATTGAAAATGTTGCTGCAGATCAAAACTATACTGTTTTGATGGGACAGTCGCACGATGATGCCGAGCGTGAACTTCAAATTATTCAGACGTTTAGAAAACATCGCGTAGATGGTATCTTGATGTCTTTGGGTAAAAATACGGAAGATCTTAGTTTTGTTGAAATGTTGAATGAATCGGAAATACCTATTGTGTTTTTTGATTGTGTTCCTAAGATTGACGCGGTGAATAAAGTATATAGTGATCTTTCTTCCGGAATGAAAGAGGCGATTCAAGCATTCGCATCTATAGGACATCAAAATATAGCGTTGATTAATGGGCCTGAAAATTTACTTGCATCTCAAGAGCGGAACAAAGCGTATCGAGTGGCTTTAGAAGGTGAAACGCTTCAGTATGATGAAAAGTATGTTGTTAATACGGATCTTACAGAAAGTGGTAATATAGAGGCAATTGAAAAGTTGTTAGCCATACCTGATCGTCCTTCAGCAATTGTGTCATTTAATGATTTTGTGACGTTAGATGTAATGAAATACGTTCGCCAGAAGGGGTTAGTCCAGAAGAAAGATATTTATTTTATCAGTTATGCTAATTATCCTTTGTGGAAGTATATGGAGAATCCACCAATGGGGAGTATAGAGCAAGATCCTGACAAACAGGCGAGAAAGGCGGCTGAGATTTTATTCGAACATATCGGTACGAAAGAGGATATTGCGCCGGAAACCGTTGTTTTTAAATCGAAATTGGTTTTGAAGTAAAAATCTGTTTTTTGAAAAGGGTATAGTAATTATCGGATCGTTGGAGATTCATTAAGATTCGTATATTAAAAATGGGATGTTCACAATACAATGTGGCATCCCATTTTTAATATATTAGCAAATTGTTATAAGTGAATTACTTCACCGTAAGCATCTGCGGCAGCTTCCATAATTGCTTCACTCATAGTTGGGTGAGGGTGAACGGCTTTAATCATTTCGTGGCCAGTCGTCTCAAGTTTTCTTGCTACAACAATTTCTGCTATCATTTCGGTTACGTTTGCACCAATTAGATGCGCTCCTAATAATTCACCATATTTAGCATCAAAAACCAGTTTAACAAAACCATCTTTTACGCCGGCAGCCGATGCTTTACCCGAGGCCGAAAAAGGAAATTTTCCTACTTTCACTTCATGTCCAGCATCTTTTGCTGCTTTTTCCGTGTAGCCAACAGATGCAATTTCTGGCGAACAATAGGTACACCCAGGGATGTTATTGTAATCGATTGGTTCCACGTGTAGACCTTTAATCTTTTCAACGCAAGTAATACCTTCAGCAGAGGCTACGTGGGCAAGGGCTTGTCCTTTCACGATATCGCCAATAGCAAACACGCCATCGACATTTGTCTTATAAAAATCATCGACCAGTACACGACCCTTCTCCGTTTTGATTCCGACCTCTTCAAGACCCAAGTTTTCAATATTAGGAGTGATTCCGACCGCTGACAATACAACTTCTGCTTCTAGAGTCTCTGTGCCTTTGGCAGTTTTAATAGATACTTTACTTAACGCTCCTGATGTATCAACAGACTGTACCTCTGATTTAGTAAGAATGTCGATTCCAGCCTTCTTCAATGACTTTTCTAATTGTTTAGATACTTCTTCGTCTTCAACAGGGACGATCCTGTCCATGAATTCCACGATAGTTACCTTCGTCCCGATCGCGTTATAGAAATAAGCAAATTCAACGCCAATGGCTCCTGAACCGACCACAACTATTGACTTTGGTTGTTTTTCTAGGTTCATAGCTTGACGATATCCGATAATCTTTTTGCCGTCTTGTGGTAAATTTGGCAATTCACGAGAACGAGCACCAGTTGCAAGTATAGTGTGTTTTGCCGTATAATCCTTTACTGATCCATCTGCAGCTTTTACTTCAATTTTACCGCCTTTTTTTACTTTGGCTGTACCCATGATCACGTCGATCTTGTTTTTCTTCATTAAAAACTGGATGCCTTTACTCATACCATCGGCTACACCACGACTGCGTTTTACAATGGCAGGAAAGTCGGCTTCGCCACCCTGTACTTTGATGCCATAATCTTCCGCGTGGTTTAGATATTCAAATACTTGTGCGCTTTTTAGTAATGCTTTGGTAGGGATACAGCCCCAGTTCAAACAAATCCCACCTAAGGCGTCTCGCTCGATGATTGCCGTTTTGAAACCTAATTGGGATGCGCGAATTGCTGCAACATAGCCTCCAGGACCACTACCGATTACAATGATGTCGTAATTCATAAATATTAATTTTTTTGATGGTCATACTGTTTTAGGCTAAAAAAGCCTAGAGCATATGATAATAAAATATTTGTAGTTCAGACTTTTGTTCTTAGTATGATAACCTCCCAAAAATACATATTTTTTTGGGTTTCAAGTAACGCTTTTTTAGGATAGTGCGTTATTTTGTGAGGTATTAAGTATGAGATGTCAAACTTCAGTCAATTGACGTTTTATATACACTAATTTATTTTTTTTGGATGTATGTTTGCAGAAACATATTTTCATTAATATCATGCTTCGTATTTTTCAACAGATTGCCCTTTGGGAAGCAGTTTCGACTGTGATTTTATTTTTCGTTGCTATGCCGTTAAAATATATCGCCGGAATTCCGGAAGCGGTTCAAGCTGCAGGTTCAATACATGGATTTTTAGTTGTATTGTTTGTTATATTCCTGTTGTTATGTTGGAATGAGTATAAGTGGCCATTCTCTCGAGTTGCAAAGTATTTTTTTATTTCTTTAATACCGGTCGTTTCTTTTTGGGTAGAGAAAGATGTTAAAAAACAACTACGGCTAAATAGGTCCTGATTATTTCGTTACGCGTTCTATCCCCATATATGCGTAGGTAATTTCACTTTTATTATGTGGGGCCGGATTGCCTTCTTTGTCTAAATTGACAAATACCAATTTGTCTATAGAAAGAATCGTCTTTCTGGTGATTTTGTTCCTTACCTCGCAGCGCATCGTTAGCGAGGTGCGTCCGAAACTTACGGCCTCAATACCTAGCTCGATGATGTCTCCCTGTATTGCGGAACTTACGAAGTTTATTTCCGAAATATATTTTGTGACGATTAAAGGATTCCCCAACTGTATTATAGCGTATATAACAGCTTCTTCGTCAATCCAGCGCAAAAGCGTTCCTCCAAATAATGTGCCGTTGGGATTTAAATCTTCTGGCTTTATCCACTTACGAGTATAAAAATTCATATGTTGTTAGGTTTGGGTCTGTTAATATACATAAAAGGCAAGGCCTAGACAGGTCTTGCCTTTTATGTGGCTATTTATGCGTGGATCGCTCTATTTGCAGAAGCTGCTAGAGCGGCCTCTTTTGTTGCTTCCGTATATGTCGGGTGAGCATGACAAATTCGACCGATATCTTCCGCCGACGCGCGATATTCCATAGCGACGACACATTCCGCGATCATATCAGCAGCACGCGGTCCAATAATATGTACCCCTAATACTTCATCAGTATTTGCGTCAGCTAATACTTTTACGAAACCATCGGTATCTCCAGATGCTTTCGCTCGACCTGATGCTTTAAACGAAAATGAACCAGATTTATACTTCACTGCAGCATCTTTTAATTGTTCTTCAGTTTTACCAACCGATGCAACTTCAGGCCACGTGTACACTACTCCAGGGATGAGGTTGTAATCAATATGTGGTTTCTGGCCAACAATGTGTTCAGCGACATAAATCCCTTCATCTTCTGCTTTATGTGCCAACATCGCACCGCGTACAACGTCACCAATGGCATACACACCAGCGATAGACGTTTCCATGTTCTCGTTTACAGTGATTTTGTTTCCGCGTTCTTCAGGTTTAATACCAATGTTTTCTAGTCCTAAACCCTCAGTGTAGGCCGTTCTACCAACAGCTACAATACAATAATCACCTTCGAGCTGAATAGTTTGACCTTTTGAATCCTCCGCTGTAACGGTAACTTTTTTACCTTTCGTAGCTGCGCTGGTTACTTTGTGGCTCATGAAAAAGTCCATGCCTAAGTTCTTTTTTAAGACACGTTGTAATTCTTTACCAAGACCTCCGTCCATTGTTGCAATGATAGATTTAGCATATTCTACTACGGATACTTTGGCGCCTAAACGAGCATATACCGAACCTAATTCAAGACCAATGACTCCACCACCGATTACGATTAGATGCTTAGGTATTTCTTGTAAGTTAAGGGCTTCTGTCGAGGTGATAATGCGCTTTTTATCAACCGGTAAGAAAGGTAGTGCTGTCGGTTTAGATCCTGTAGCGATAATAACGTTTTTAGTTTTTAGTTCTTCTATTGAACCATCTGTTTTGATTACTTTGATAGTGTTTTTATCAATAAACGAACCTATACCTTCTAAAGTATCAATTTTATTTTTTTTAAAGAGATAAGTGATGCCGGCAGTGTTTTGCGCGATAACGTCGTTCTTTCGATCGATCATTTTTTTGACATCAATTTTTAAGTTACTCAAAGCGATACCATGCGCTTCGAAATTATGTGCTGCATTGTGAAAGTGCTCTGAAGTATCCAACAAAGCTTTCGAAGGGATACAACCCACGTTTAAACAGGTACCACCAAAAGTACTATATTTTTCAATAACAGCCGTTTTAAGTCCGAGCTGTGCGCATCGGATAGCGGCTACATAACCACCTGGGCCACTTCCAATAACGATTACGTCGTATTGCATAAAAATATTAATAAAGTTTCGACTTCAAAGTTAGTTAATTAAATAAACTTAATTGTATTTAAGTTGTAAAAATGGATGCCTAAATATCAATAAAGGCACTTGCCGTAAAACAAGTGCCTTTAGCAAATTTGATAAGTTTTGAAGATTATTCTGCAACAATCTTACCTTGCATCACGCCGTAATGTCCAGGGAAACTACAAATGAATGTATATACACCAGCTTCTAGTGTGAAAGTGATTTTATCTTCTTCTCCAGGACCCAATAATTTGGTGTGTGCTGCAACAGAAGATAGGGATGTTTTTGGTAAGTAATCAGCGTCAACTGCAGCGACCGCTTCGCTAGCGAAAGTAGCGACATCGACGCCTGGCTTCAACACGATAAGATTATGACCCATTGATTCTTTTGGAAGTGTACCAACGTTTTTTAATGTTAGTTCAACTGGCTCTCCTGCTTTCACTTTTAACAAGTCGGTATTAAACTTCATTTGATCGTTTGCTTCGACCGTTATAGTATTCGACGATTCAACATTCTCAATCCCCGGTACTGTCTCTGTAGGAGTGGTAGTCGGTTCGGCTGTAGTTGATTGCTCCGCCGTCTCAGTAGCGGAATTGTTTTCTGAACCACCGCCACATGCTGCGAATGTTAGCGCAATCGCGATCGCAGGTAGTATAAATAATTTTTTCATTTTAATTTTATTGTTTTAAACAAACTTAATAAAAATATACGATAATTACGATAGTTGAGTGGTAAGCTTCGGCGTTTTTTCCTGCGGTAGGGTGCGATTTTTACGTGGGATTGATTTTTTTGTTATGCTTCGTATAAGGCAAAAATTATAGGGTGAACGTAAAGAATTTCACTAGATTTGGAGTATGTCAAGTGAGCTTAGCGCCTTTACCAAGCGTAACGCGGATTTTCTGATGTAGATCTGACGGGTCGAACGGTTTTCCAATTACGCCGTCTGCACCAGCCTCGTACGCAGCGGCCTGTTCGTGTTCAAGTACCGATGCCGATATGGTGATGATAGGGATGTAAGCTTTTTGTATGTGATCCATTTTTTTAATTGCACGAATCGCTTCAAAACCCGACATCACTGGCATATGTGTATCCATCAATATAAGGTCATATTGTTCTTGGTTTACATGTTCTACAGCTTGACGGCCGTTTTGAACCATGTCGACTACGCAACCCCAGGATTTCAAAATATGGGCAAGCATAAAGCTATTTAATTCGTTGTCTTCGGCGACTAGAATTCGTAAAGCACCTAACGGTTCCAACTTATTTATAGAGTCTTTTTGTTCTTTTTTGTTTTTTCCTAAATCGTCAACCTGTTCAAAAGTTGCTTCGAATGCGAATATAGAACCTTTACCATAGTCACTAGTCGCAGTAATCTCACCTTTAAGGAGTTCGGCGAGCTTCTTTACAATGGCCAGTCCGAGCCCCGTACCACCATATTTCTTTGTAATCCCATCATCGCCTTGTTCAAATGCTAAAAATATTTTCTCTATTGCCTCAGTTTGGATTCCGATACCGGTATCAGCGACGGAAAATTTTATCGTATATTTATTACCTATATGATTAGTCACCTCTGCTTTTAAAGTGATTTTTCCAGCGTCAGTGAATTTTAAACTATTGGATATAAAATTATTGATTATTTGCTGTATACGCAACGAATCACTTTTTATAAACTCTGGTAAATTAGGATCAATTTCTAACAAAAACGCTAGTTTTTTTTCTTCAGCTCGATTCCTAAAAATGTGACTAATATCTTCCAGCTTTTGTCGTATTGAAAAATTCTCCTCTTCAATTTTCATCATCCCCGAATCAATTTTCGAAATATCAAGAATGTCGTTGATAATTAATATTAGCGAGTTTGATGCGGTATCTAAGCGATTGATCCAGTCACGTTGTTCTGTGCTTAAGTCCGAGCCCCGTAACATGTGAATGATACCCACAATGCCATTAATTGGCGTGCGAATTTCATGGCTCATATTTGCTAGAAAATTCTCTTTTGATTTTTTAGCTTCTTCAGCAGACTCTTTTAGTTTTATCAATTCTTTTTTAGATTCTTCAAGCGCGATATTCTTTAGTTTTAATTCTTCTTGTATGTGTAATTGTTTGACAAATGATTTTACTTTAGCGACGGTAATTTCTGGATTCAAGGGCTTATAGAGATAGTCCACAGCTCCACTTTCGAGCCCTTTTAGTAAGTATTTGTCTTCCTTCGAGATTGCAGTAACCATAATAGCAATTATATGGCTAGTTTTGGGGTTTGATTTTAAAAGCGAGACGAATTCAAAGCCATTTATTTCAGGCATTTGAACATCAACCAGAGCTATAGATACCTCTCTTTTCCAACAAATCTTTAATGCTTCGTTCGGATCTGTCGAACTAATAATATTGACATACTCTAAGTCCTCAAGCAGTGCCGACAAACTGATAATATTCTCTTCTTTATCATCTAAGATCAGTAGATTTATTTTTTGCATAATTACTATTTTAGATTTTTGAAAAAAGTGATAATTTGTATATCGTTAAATATCTCAAAATCTTCATTGGACTGAATTGCGTGTGAAGGCATAAACGATATACGAGCATCCTGGGGTAATTGTACGATAGATTTCCCCCCCAGAGCGTGAATGCGATGTAGCCCATCGCTTCCATCTTTATTCGCGCCAGAGAGCAGGAACGCAGTACAGCGATTTTCGTAAACTTCTGCAGCGGTTTCAAACAGCACGTCAATCGAAGGCCGTGAAAACTGAATGCGTTCAGAAACATCTAAGGAAAAAAGATAATTAGGTTCGATAAGTAGATGATAGCCCGGCGGCGCAAAGTACACGTTCCCTGCTGATATTTCTCCCTTATCGGAAGCTTGATGTATTGTTCTATCAAGTTTTAGAGAGAGCGTTTCTTCAATTTTGGTGCTGAAACGTTCATTTCTATGCAATATTACAATAATGGCGGGTTTAAAAGAAGAAGGTAGTGCAGTCAAAATCTCTACGATTAGTTCATATGCGCCAGCACTGCCTCCAATGAGGATGATTTCTTTTGCTTTGACCATCACTTAATCTTTTGATAAATGTTATGTGTCTTGTTAACAACTTTGAAATTCGCCATAATGTCTCTGTTAAATAAGGTTTCCTTTGCCCCTAAGCACAAAAAGCCGAATTCACTTAATGATTCATAAAGAAGTCTAAAAACTCGGTTTTGGAGCTCCAAATCAAAATAAATCAATACGTTTCTGCAGGAAATGAAATGAAATTCGTTAAAAACAGAATCTGTTGCCAAGTTGTGTTGCGAAAACAAAATGTTTTTGCGTAAATCTCCTTGTATAATTGCGGAATCATACATCGCGGTATAATAATCCGACAAACTATACTTTCCTCCTGAAATGAGATAGTTTTCTGAATATTGTCTCATCTTTTTTATTGGATAAATCGCTTTCTTTGCGCTGTCAATAACATTGAGATTGATATCGGTGCCATAAATAAAACTACGATTGTATAAACCTGCTTCGTAAAGCAAAATTGTAAGAGAGTAGACTTCTTCTCCAGTAGAGCATCCGGCACTCCAAAATTTGAGTTGTGGAAAAGTTTCTAAATAAGGAAACACCTCCTCTCGAATTGCTTCGTAATAATTCGGATCACGGAACATCTCTGTTACGTTCACCGTTATTTCATTCATAAAGTAAGTTTGAAATCCCTCAAGATTGATGATCGCATGTTTCAGCTCATGGAAATCCAGATTGTCCAAATCCATTACTCGTTGTACACGACGTTTCAGGGAAGACTTGCTGTAGCCGGAAAGATCGAATCCTGAGATGTGTGATAGCAGTTCAATAACCTGTTCAAGCTGTTCGAATGTAATATGCGAATTACTTAACTTAGCCATACACGCATTAATGAGACGAGCTTATCTACGTCAATAGGTTTACTGATATAATCATTCGCTCCTGATTGAATAGTTTTTTCACGATCACCCTTCATAGCTTTCGCTGTGACGGCAATGATTGGAAGATTACTGTTTTTTTTGTTTTCTCTGATTTTAGCTATTGCTTCATATCCGTCCATTTCGGGCATCATAATGTCCATGAGTACTATATCAATATTGTTCGGCTCTTTATTAGCTATTTCTACAGCCTCGTGTCCATTGTTTGCAATCTCAACTTCCATGTTGAGTTCTTGCAGTGTGTTCGTGAGGGCGAAAATATTTCGCATATCATCGTCTGCGATTAAGACTTTTTTCCCTTGCAGACTATCTGATTGATTCTTAACATTTGTCAGGTTCGTTCTCGTGTTAGTCGAGCCATAGCCATCTGTGCTCAGCTTATTCAGAAATAGAGTCACCTCGTCAATTAGTCTGTTTGTGCTTTTCTCAGATTTTAGAACCATTGCCTTTGTATATTGTCGGATATGTTCTATCTGCTTTTTTGTTAAATCGTATGCCGTGTTGATAATAATCGGTGTGTCTTGATATTTCGCGATCGATTTTATTTTGTCAAGTATGTCTAAGCCGTCGGCGTCAGGAAGTTTTACATCTAGAATAATACAATCGATGTTCTCCTCTGAAGCCAATTTCGATAATGCATTATGTCCTGAGAAAGCTTGAAGTACGTTAATATGCCGTTCAGCAAATGCTGATTTGATGATTTCGCTTTGAAATTCTTGGTCCTCAACCAATAGTACTTTTTTGATGTTCTTGTTGATGTTTAGGTTGATGTTTTTAAATGTCGAATTCAATGAAGATTCCGATACCGGTTTTGAAATAAATCCTATAGCCCCATTTTCAATAAATTTTCGTTGACTAAAACTTGCTGCTGACATCATGTGTATTGGAATGTGCTTGGTTTGTGTGTCGGCTTTTAGGGTTTTTAACACTTCCCAGCCGTCGGCAGTTGGCAGCATTACATCGAGTATGATTGCATCTGGTTTAAATTGCATGGCCTTTTGAATGCCTTCCATTCCATCATGAGCTAGCATTACTTGGAATCCACGTCCTTCCGCGAAATCACGGAGAATATGGGCGAAGTTTACATCATCTTCGACGATCAAAAGATGGTTCTTGTTTTCAAGATCCGATTGTTCAATTTCTGTAAAGGTAGATAGTTTGTCGTCAGTCGCTTCGTTTAACACAGGTTTATCTTGTTTTACTGCAACTGGGGCACCGTTTTCTTGAGGAATGTGTTGATATGGAATCAACAACGTAAAGCTACTTCCTTTGGTCGGCTTGCTTTCCAAGATGATTCTTCCTCCAAGAAGCGATGCGATTTCTTTACTGATAGAAAGACCTAATCCAGTCCCGCCGTATTTTCTACTAGTGGAGCCGTCTTCTTGTCTGAACGCCTCGAATATGAGTTTTTGCTTTTCTTCGGATATGCCTTTCCCGTCGTCACTCACGGTGAACTTGAAATGATCATTGTCCGCGTTAATCTTTAATGCAACGTGTCCGCCTTTATCGGTAAATTTAAGGGCATTGGAAAGAAAGTTCCTAAGAACTTGTTCGATTCGAGTTTCATCACTTATGAAAAATGGTGGAACTTCTTTTTCTATCTCAACTGTCAGTTTGATCTCCTTTTCTTGTGCCGGGGCCGCAAATAAATTTGAGATAACCTCCGTGAAAGTTTTGATGTTAATCGTTTCATAATTTAATTCGACTTTTCCCGATTCAATTTTAGCTAAATCCAATAAATCATTAATTAGCTCAAGCAGATCGCTCCCCGCACCGTGAATTACCGAAGCGTATTTTACTTGATCTGAATTGAGGTTTTGACCTTTATTATCTTGAAGAAGTTTCGCTAATATGAGTATGCTATTCAAGGGCGTGCGTAACTCGTGACTCATATTTGCCATGAATTCTGATTTATACTTGCTCGCTTGTTCTACCTCGTGAATTTTTTTATTCACTTCGCGCTGTGATATTGATAGTTCTTCATTCGTCTTCTCTAAAAGTTTCGCTTTTGTGAGAAGTTCAGTGTTTGCTTGCTGTAATTCTTCTTGCTGCACACGCAACTCTTCCTCCGATGCTTCGAGCAAATTCGTTTTGTAAAGCAGTTCTTCATTAGTAATTCGTAATTCCTCTTGTTGAGCTTCGAGCTCGGAAGTTTGTTGCTGGGTTTCCTCTAATAACGCCTCTACTAGCATATGACTTTGCCCGAATTTGATTGACATAGCTATGGTACGTGATACTCGTTCCACGTATGCTAATATACGTGTTAGCTCCGCGTCTTGATAGTTTCCCCCGATTTCTAAGAAACCGAATGTGTGATTTTCGTAGACCATCGGTGTGAGGATATTTGTGCTTATTTGATTCTTAAGTAGAGTACTTGATGAGTGTACCGAGTTGTTCTCGTTTGACGAAATAACTTTCGTTATTTGGGTTTTCGTTACATTGCCCATGAGTCCTTCCCCTTCGCTAAATACTTGCGGTATCTTTATCGTTTTGTCAATCCCAATTTTTTCTTTTAAGTGATAAATGTCGGAATCTGTTTTTCGGATATACAATGTTCCGGCATAAAATTTTAAAGAGTCTTTCACACAGTTGAAAGCTACTTTGGCAATTTCTGTTTCGTTGTCTACGCCTTGAATTTTTTCATTCAGTTTACTCGATTCGGCCAGAACCCAGTTGAAGTTTTCTATGTCTTGTTTTGTACGCTGGATATCTATATTGAGTTTCGTCGTTTCTTTTGCACGTTTAGATAATTCTCTGATAGCTCGTGTGATCCGGTTATAAACATATAAGAATAAAAACAATGGTAACGCTATAAAAACAAAACATTTGGTTTTTAGTCGCGCAATACGATTATTTGCATCGGTAGCTAAGTTTTCTCGTTCCTGTGTGATGTTAGTTCGAACGACCATCAAAGATTCGTTGATATCTGCGCGTTGTTGAAGGATGATGTTTTGAGCTTTCTGGTCGTCGAGATTTTCTTCTGTATCTAAGGTGAGCGATTTTTCATAACTGTTCTGCAAAGACTCGATTTCTTTTAAGAGAACACTATTTTTATCCAAAACAGTTGCCAGCTCGGCGAACGAACGATCAATATGTGTTTGAAGCTCCCTAAGTTTGGTTAGGTCTTGTTGATTGCGGTTTAATAGATAACTTGTTTTTGCTTGTAGTGCTGCAAAAATGTTCGTGTCGATTTCAATTACTGTTTCCTTGATGTTAAGCAAGTTTTCAGTTTTCGTTTCCATTGTCTCTAGTTCAACTGATACTGTATTGAAAAAGTATATAGTGGTACCAATTATAAGTAGATAGGCAATAATGACTCCAATGAACAATTCCCATTTTAGGATTGATTCGCTTTTTAGTTTCATGTTATTAAAAATAATAAAAAGTTACTTTTATTCGTGAACGACAATCTCAAGTTCCCCTATAGTTGGTTAACTTTTTTCTTGGCTATAACAAATTTAGTTATTAAAAGATTAGTTTATTGTTAGCGGTGTAAACTTTCTAAGAAACTTCAATGTTCCGTGTGCGATTAGTCATTTTTTTGACGGATCAGCGATCGATAAGCAAATATGTCTTTTTTTCGCTCGGGAAGGAAATTATATTTGTATATGTAAGCGTAAAATGCACTTTTTTTGGATAAATATTTTAACTTTAGCCTATTACTTAAAACCGTGAATTTATGGATCCAGGAATTAGTTTGATATTGATTATCGTTGGTGGTGTTGTAGCATTTTTTTTATTGCTTTATCTGCTACCCGTAAACCTCTGGTTTACCGCCCAACTCTCTAATGTGAAAATAAGCCTATTGAATTTGGTATTAATGCGTCTACGGAAAGTACCACCGTCGCTTGTTACTAATGCGATGATTACTTCTACCAAAGCGGGATTAAAAATTACTTCAAATGATATTGAAACACATTTTTTGGCGGGTGGAAATGTAAATAAAGTCATTAAAGCACTTATATCTGCAGACAAAGCAAATATTCCACTGGATTTTAAATTAGCTACCGCGATTGACTTGGCAGGGCGTGACGTTTTTGATGCTGTCCAGCTGTCTGTGAACCCTCAAGTGATTAATACGCCTCCTGTCGCGGCTGTCGCAAAAGATGGTATTCAACTTATAGCAAAAGCTCGTGTAACGGTCCGTGCAAACATTAATCAACTTGTCGGCGGCGCTGGAGAAGAAACGATATTGGCTCGTGTAGGTGAGGGTATTGTTACAACAATCGGATCTTCGGTTGATCATAAAGCTGTTCTTGAGAATCCCGATCGTATTTCCAAGACCGTTCTCTCAAAGGGGCTTGATTCAGGAACAGCGTTCGAGATTCTATCGATTGATATCGCAGATATAGATATTGGTGAGAACGTTGGCGCGAAGCTGCAGACTGATCAAGCCGAAGCTGACCTTAAAGTAGCGAATGCAAGGGCAGAGGAAAGACGTGCGATGGCAGTTGCTACGGAACAAGAGATGCGTTCCAAAGCTCAGGAAGCGAAAGCGAAAGTTATAGAAGCAGAATCACAAGTTCCTTTAGCAATGGCAGAGGCATTTAGAAATGGAAACTTGGGAATCATGGATTATTACAAGATGCAGAATATACAATCAGATACGGAAATGCGCAGTTCAATCGCAAAACCACCAAGTGGCGACAAAGGGAAGTAGTCGTATTTTTCATTAACGAAATAATGACCGATTGATTTTGAATAAATCAATCGGTTTTTTTTGATAGTTGAATATAAATATTTTTAAAATATTGAAAATAAGATGTGTATGACTATGTAAAAAAGTTGTTGTAAAAACAAAACCCTGACGATGGGCGCCAGGGTTTGCTACTAACCAATTATAAACCTAAATTATGAAAAGACAATTTTATGTGTAATCATTAATATCTCTTTGATTACAGTACAAAGGTACATCAATTCGCGACATTGACAAGGCTTTTTCGTTAATTAGTTTCCTCCACAACTAACTTCTGACATTTATCTGATGGTTTGCCTTATTTTGATAAAAACATGGCCGAAACGGATTAGTAAGTATCGGTGTTGTGTGTATATGCGTTGTTTTAGTTATTTTTGACTGATATGATTTTAGAAAAATTTACGCGAATAAAAGGATTATTTCTAGATGTTGACGGCGTCCTTACAGATGGTACAGTAATGGTAAATGAAAGCGGGGAGCAATTGCGTTCTTTCTCCATTAAAGATGGTTATGCGATACAACTCGCCGTTAAGGCAGGTTTGAAAATCTTTGTAATCAGCGGTGGAAAATCGCAGGGTGTAAAACATAGACTTAATTCGCTTGGAGTCACCGATGTATATTTGGGAGTAAGTAACAAGCTGCAGCTAATGAAAGAAATATTAGATGAAAATTCTCTTCATGCTAGCGAGGTTGCTTTTATGGGTGATGACATTCCAGATCTGGCGTGTATGCAATACGCCGGGCTCGCTTTATGCCCACAGGATGCTGTGGAAGACGTAAAGACGATTTCAGGATATGTTTCTCCGAAGTCCGGAGGTCTCGGTTGTGTACGTGATGTAATAGAGAAAATGTTGCGACTACAGAACTTATGGTCGAACGAATTAGGTATTAAAAGTATTTGAAAAGTATGGTGTTAGAAGCTTTAGAAAATATACGTGTGGTGTTAGGATCGCAATCACCTAGAAGAAAAGAGCTTCTAGCTCGATTAGGTGTGGATTTTCAGGTATTGGTTCTGGAAACCGAAGAATTTGTCGATCGTCGGTTAAGCCCTGCTGAGGTTGTCGTTGATATTGCTCAAAAGAAATCAGAAAAATTTGCTTCTGAAGAATTTTTTGATTCACTAGTAATTACCGCTGATACAGTTGTCGTTCACCGGAATATCCTTTTAGGGAAACCAAAAGATTCAGCGGACGCGTTTCAAACTCTTAAATCGATGCAAGGGGAGAAGCATTCAGTATATACCGCAGTGGCACTGCGCTTTCAACAGAAAACATATACCTTTATGGAAGAGACAATTGTTGAATTGTATCCGCTTTCAGATCAGGAAATTCATTATTACATAAATAAATTCGAGCCGTATGATAAAGCTGGATCGTATGGTATCCAAGAGTGGATTGGTTTGATCGGTATTAAGTCTATTGAAGGGTCGTATGAAAATGTCGTCGGACTCCCTACAGCGAGATTATACCAAGAAATAAAAAGCATTCTTTAAAAAAACGCAAACGCCCGTTGTATACTTTCGATGCGGGCGTTTGTGTTATTAGTTATTTGATTGTATATCGTAGTCCTGCGTAAAATAGTCGTCCCGATATTGGACCCCATAGCAGATTTGTGTCGAAATATTGGCCAAAAGGATCATCGAACGCTAAAATAGGGTCCTTTTGGTAGAAATTTGTTAAGTTTTCTCCACCAATATATATAGTGAAGTTTTTAGTTACCCCCAAAGATTTGCTTATTTGTGCATTCATTGTTATATAGGCATCCGAATAATTTGATAATTGATATTGTTCCGGATTTGCTGCAGTTGAAGGCAAACGTTTTTTACCCACGGTATTTAGTGTATAATCGAAACTCCATCCATTATGTAAATTATATCCCAAGTTCATAAAACCACGATGTTTTGCTGTTAACGCTTTTTGCAGACGTCCTTGATTATAATCGGTTTGTACGTCGAGAAATCTATAGGCAAAGCGAGCCTCTAAGTGCGCTAGTGGCATGAATCGGAACTCTGTTTGCAAGCTATTGGAGTAAGACTTGCCCTCTAAATTATAGAATGATACAGTTCTTGGGTTTTCTAAATCTACCACGACCTGGTTGCTGAATCTATTATGAAATAATTCTGCAGAGAGACCAGCTTCGCGGCCAAATAATCGTAGGTCCTGATCGATTGTAAATCCAGTATTCCAAGATACTTCGGGATTCAACCCATATGCTGTGCCTTTTGTGCTAGTGAGATTTACTGGATCAATCGTTCTGCTAGAGGCAAAAATTCCCATATTCTCTGCAAATATATTGGCGGTGCGTTGTCCTCTTCCTGAACTTAAACGTAGTGTGGTACCTAATGCTGGGGCATACCGGATCACGGCTCTTGGAGTTGTAAACCACCCGTAAATACTGTTGTAGTCTTGGCGAAGTCCCAATACAGCATCAAAATTTTCGTTTGGTGCATAGGTATATTCCGCAAATACACCAGACACAGTTTCTTTTCTATTAAAACCGTAGTTAAGAAGGAGTTCTTTATATTTATCGTAAGAAATCGATGCGCCCGCCCTGTATTTGTGTTTTACACTGCCAAACACGTCTTGGTATAAAAAGTTCACGTACCCACTTTGTTGCTCGTTATCGTATGTTGTAAGTCCAAAATAACTATCTTGTTCGTAGTGTGACCCCGATACTTGAAGCCCTATGCTCCGTAATTTATGATTAGGAAAAATATAACCAATTTTGGCGAAACCTTCAATACGCTTAATATCGAAACCAAGACCGTAGCGATTCTTTGTCCCTTTGTCTGTCCTCTCGTTAAACTCAATTTCACCTCCTATACGATCGTCGCGAAGATATTTTAGCCCAAATTGGGTAATTAGTCCTTGACCATTTTCGTAGGTCCACCGATTGACTCCCGAAAAGACATTTCCAACCGGCATGTCTCTAAATCCATTGTTGCTGAAATTCATGTTCTTATTGTACATAAAATTGTCGTGCAAAAGCAGACCAACGGACCACCTGTCGCTGATTTTATGGGCCAAGTTTAAATTTACATCGCCACGCCCCATATTATTGCCATAAATATTAAAGTGCAATTGGTCCGTGTTATTCGGCTTTTTTAGTTCCACGTTGATTTGTCCTGACATACTTTCAAACCCGTTTGCAACAGATCCCATACCTTTGCTAATTTGTATCGATTCTATCCAGGGGCCTGCCATGCTGTTTAAGCCAAGCGAGCCTGCGAACCCTCGAGGACCAGGCATGTTCTCAACAGTGAGTTGAGTGTATACACCGCTCAATCCAAGAAGTTGGATTTGCTTACTTCCAGTGACAGCGTCACTGCTCACAACATCGACTGAGGCATTGGTTTCGAAGCTTTCACTTAAATCACAACAAGCTGCCTTGAAAAGTTCTTTTGCGGTGATCGTTTCCACACGATTGGGGTTAAGTTTAGAAATGTAATTTGTTTTCTGTTTTCGAGAAACAACGACTTCTTCCAATACGTTATCTTTAGCATGAATTACAAGAATATCGTGTAGGTTTTTGACCAGTATTGTATCTGGCTGCATGCCGACAAAACTGACGACGATGTTTTTGTACTCTTCCTCGTGTTTCAGATCAAAGACTCCGTTTTGGTTTGATTGAACGGCAATATTTTGGTTTTCGAGCCAAAATATATTGACACCCGGAATCGGGGTAAGTTCGCCTTTCTGATTTTCTTTAACCACGACACCACGAATCATATGATCGTGGTCTTCGTGTGTCATTGAATGTGCGTTTGATTCTGATTTTTTTGTGTTTGTCTGTTCTCTTTCGTACTTACAACAGTCAGGAAGTTTGTCGTATGTATCGTTCATCGTCTTAAACTCGTCCGTATCGTGCCCCTTGTTCACGATAGCTTGTTTGATTTGCGTGATAGTTGTTTTTGAAACATCAAAACGGACAGTCGTTATTCTACTTTTCGCATCCCATTTTGCGTCTTGAACGCCATCGATACGAGCTGCATCTTCAATTCGCTTCTTGCACATTTCACACACACCGGCCGTATTAAAGGATATTGTCTGGATACCGGTGGTTAATAGATTAGATGTTTTCGAACTTGTACTTCCTTGTGATTGGCGCTCATAAAGACAACATTCATGAAGTTTTTCATAAACGTTATCGTCAGCACGTATCTCATCGGTGTCGTGACCAACCGCAGCAATGGCTTGTTTAATTTCACGAACAGTCGCTTTTGATGAATCGAAATTTATATTTGCGACTCCTGTTGAAGGATCCCAATCTGCCGAAGAGACACCTTTGATTTTTGCCGCTTTTTCAATTCTCTGTTTGCAGAGGCCACAGTTTCCGGCAACTGTGAAGTTTATAGTGGTATCTGTTTGCGCATATGTTAACATTGTTAAACATAATAGAAAAGCAGATAAACCGAATTTAAATAGATATTTCATTTAATTGATTTTCATTTAACAGTATATTTCTTAGGCATGGTCGAGAGACCTTGCGTCAACAATTTACTATCAATGAATCAAATTCTGAAATTACAATGAAAAAGGTAGGTAGGGGGTTTGTAGGCGACTAATGGTTTTTCGGAATACGTTTTTTCCAGATTGTCTGGATTCACTATGAAATTCTGAAATATCGAAATCCAGTAGATCGTAGTTATAGCGGGAGCTAAGTTGAAAAAAGAAAATATAGCAGCAGTATTCTCCGCTTCGTTATCAGATTTTTTCAGTTCCAGTGTAATGTCTTTGCAACAGGTTTGCAGAGCTAGGTCACATGTATGGCTCATTTGATCGTTATGATCGTTGCCTTTGTGTTGCAAACACATCGTGCAATTTTGTCGCTCTTTTAATGATTGCCCTTGAATGCTAACGTCCGAAGTTCCATGGCAAAAATGCATGTAAACAGTAGCTCCCGAACAAGTTACCGTATAGAAAAATAATAGTATGTATGCTATTAATACACGCATGTTCACAAAGATAGGAAAACAAAATGTATTTAAACAATTTCTTGACGAATGAACCAGGTATATTGATATTAATCTAATAATGTGAATTGTGGAAAAAAAAAATTTTAACGGTAGCTAAACATTAAATACTTTTATGGTGAACATTATAAACCGCATAACCATGGAAAAATTACTTATTCAGCCTGAAATCTCACTGTGCGTTGCGGCGATCCTTCTCGTTTCTGCCGTTGTGCTATTTAGAGTATATTCGAAATTTGTCAAGCATTATTAGTAATTCGCTCAGTAGTATGAGCGGTTATAAAATGGGGCGTAAAACCCACTGATCACGACCGATCCGAAAGGGTGGGTGAGATAACTTTGGCACATACCTTTTAAAAGAACATTTGTACTTGCGATGGTTCTTTGAGGTGATCGCAGGATTGTTAGGCTGGCGTTAAGCCATAAAGTGCAAAGACTCTGCTTTACGGCTACTAAGGGTTGCATAATCGAAATATTGCCCCTTTGAGAACCAATTCGCGCGTCACCCAAAATGGAGCAATGCAATGCATTGTCAATATGTGAGCCTTTGACTACGAAGTCTTATCTATCAGACTATACTGCGGGAGGGTAGCCTAAACGCTTATTTTTATTGGTATTCGCGAAAAAGACGCAACTGAAGTTAATTGCGTCTTTTTAATTGTTAAAAATATCAATATCGAGCTATGTTAAAGTTTGGTTGTAACTCTACGACACTTATTAAGGGTTCACGATCGATTTGATAAACTTTTCGATCTTATCCTCATAATTTTGCTGTGCGAGAATATTTACAAAGGCAGTTCCTATTATTGCCCCCGCAGCATAGTCTGTCGCTTTTTGAAATGTCTTTGCGTCAGAGATACCGAAACCAATGACCAATGGACTTTTGAGATTCATTGCTGCCAAACGTTTGAAGTACAATTCCGCCTGGTTGCTGACTTCAAGATTTTTGCCGGTAGTAGCATTTGAAGACAGTAGATAAATAAAACTATTACTAAGGCCATCGATTTTTCGGATCCTTTCATCTGAGGTTTGTGGAGTGACTAAAAACACATTGCTAATACCATATTTGGTAAATAGATCTTGATAGAGTTCCTCATATTCATACATAGGCAGATCTGGAATTATAACGCCCGTGATTCCGACTTCTTGACAAGATTTACAAAAATTTTCTACACCGTACTGAAGAACAGGGTTAAAATAACCCATCAGAAATACAGGAATCGTTACTCGTTTAGGGAGCCCTTTTAGCTGTTCGAATAACGTTTTAAGCGTCATTCCATTTTCCAGGGCTATTTGAGAGCTTTTTTGAATGACTGGTCCGTCTGCTACTGGGTCGGAGTATGGAAAACCGATTTCTAAGAAATCAACTCCAGACTTTTCCAAGCGTTCAGCAATATCCACCGTTGAATTGAGTGTAGGATACCCAGCGGTATAATAGATTGACAACAGACGTTTGTCAGCATTTGCTTTGGTTAAATTTTCTTTTTGCATTTTCTTAGAGTCCAAAATATTTTGTGTAATTGTCAAGATCCTTGTCGCCTCGACCTGATAAACAAATAACGACGGTTTCATCTCCTTTAAAGGACATTTTTTCTAAATATGCCAGTGCATGAGAACTTTCAATCGCCGGGATAATGCCTTCCAGTTGTGTTAGCCTTAATCCAGCTTGCATAGCTTCATCGTCTGTAATACTAACGTATGATCCTCTTCCGTTTTTAAATAACCAGGCATGCTGCGGTCCGATGCCAGGGTAATCTAATCCCGCGGAAATCGAGTACGGTTCAATAACCTGTCCGTCATCTGTTTGCATAAGAATAGAACGGCTACCGTGAAGAACGCCCTCTTTGCCAAGCGCAGTCGTTGCTGCAGATTCTCCGCTTTCCACGCCATGACCGGCGGCTTCTACCGCAATTAGTTTTACTTCTTCTTGATCTAGAAAATGATAGAACATTCCAGCAGCATTTGAACCGCCGCCTACGCATGCTATTACATAGTTAGGAGTGTCGCTATCGGTTTTCTCTAAAAGTTGCTTTTTTGTTTCCTCAGAAATGATGGATTGGAATTTGGCAACCATGTCTGGATAAGGATGTGGCCCCACAACCGAGCCAATGATATAGTGCGTGTCGACGGGATTATTAATCCAATCACGAAGCGCTTCGTTTGTGGCATCTTTTAGTGTACGGCTTCCTGACTGCGCTGCTATAACTTTTGCCCCCATCATCTTCATGCGAGCAACGTTAGGTGCTTGTCTTGCTATATCCACTTCTCCCATATAAACGATACATTCAAGTCCCTTGAGGGCGCAGACTGTTGCAGTGGCGACTCCATGTTGGCCAGCACCTGTTTCAGCGATAATGCGTTTTTTCCCCAACCGTTCTGCAAGCAGGATTTGTCCTACGGTGTTGTTTATTTTATGTGCCCCAGTATGGTTTAGGTCTTCACGTTTTAGGTAAATATTAGCTCCATAGCGTTGAGAAAGACGTTTTGCTAAGTATAATGGTGACGGACGTCCTACGTAATCTCGTAATAACTCTTGGAATTCCTGTTGAAAACTTTCGTCTTGTATAATATCAAGGTATTTCTGTTGAAGCTCCTCCACATTTGGATAGAGCATTTCCGGTATGTAGGCGCCACCAAATGGTCCATAATACCCTTTTTCGTTTACGTGATACTTATTCATCATTTGTTATAATAGATTCAGTGCGTTTTGTAGTTCGTTAATGTTTTTTAATCCAGGCTTTAATTCAAATTTGGAGTTTAGATCCAATCCGATAAGCCGTTTGTCTCCGATAAGGCTAGCTGCCTTGATATTCTGCTTTGACAACCCACCACTTAAAAAATAGGGAATATGTAATTTATACCCTTTGAGTACTTCCCAATTGAATGTTTGGCCTGTGCCACCATGTTGTTTACTTCGTGTATCAAATAAAAAATAATCTACGTGTGAGACGTAGTTCTCTAAGGTTGCCCAATTGAACTCTTCATGAATACCAAATGCTTTAATAACAGGGACACCCAAATCTTGAATTTCTTTACAAAATTCTGGAGTTTCTGCGCCGTGCAGTTGTATGACGTGAAGGCCCTCGTCGAGTTTCTTTCTAATATTGTTTACTGTATCATTTACAAAAACACCAACTTTTTTAATTGATCCGGGAATTTGTACTGTGGGAATTTTTAAAACCGACCTGGGGGATTGATCATAGAATATAAACCCGATATAATCGATCGGGAGTTTGATTAACTCTGAAATGTTCTGGTCGTCTTTCATGCCACAGACTTTGACTTGTAACTTCATTTTAGTTTTGTATTAATTTTTGGAAACTAGCTAATGCTTTTAATCCTAGTAGGGATGTTTCTGCTTCATAAAAACAATCACCAAAACTCTTGTTGGGGTGTATCGTTTTTATTGCGAAAGCAGCATTGGCTAATACGACTTTGTTCTGGACATCGGTGCCATTTCCTCGCATTATTTTTTGGAATATGTTTGCTGCTTCTTCCACAGTGTCTCCCCCAGTAAGTGTTGCGGCCTGAATAGGTGTGAATCCTAAATCTTCGACTTTGAAGTATTGTTCGCCCCGGTTGTCTATTAGTTTGAAATCTCCAGTTAATGAGATTTCATCATAGCCGTCTAAAGCATGGATGATACTGTATTGTTTGTCTGTGTTCTGATATAAATAATTATATAATCTGGCAAGCTCTAAACTAAAAACTCCGACTGCTTGATACTTTGGGCTAGCTGGATTTGTTAGAGGGCCCAGCATATTGAAAAAGGTCTTTACGCCTAATGCACGACGTATCGGCGCTACCGTCTTCATCGCTGGATGAAATAAAGGCGCATGAAGAAAACATATGTTGGCTTGATCTAGTTGACGGCGGAGCTCGCTGACATCGTTTGTAAATTTGTATCCCAGATGTTCCATGACATTGGAAGAACCGCATCCTGAGGAAACACCTACATTTCCATGTTTCGCAACTTGATAGCCAGCACCTGCGACAACGAAAGAAGCTAAAGTAGAAATATTAAAGGTGTTTTTACCATCTCCTCCTGTCCCACAAAGATCGATAAGGTCATACCCCGGAAGATCGACTTTATTGCATAGGTCATACATCGCATTGCGGAAGCCACTCAGTTCCTCTACACGAATGCTACGCATACCGTAAATTGTCAAAAAAGCAGCGATTTGATGACTATCATATTTCCCTGTCGCGATGTTCGTTAAGATGCCATACGCTTCTTCTTTTGTAAATGTTTTGTATTCAAATAAATGAGCTAATATCTTCTTCATGACTTTGATGGACTAAAATAAAAAAAGCTTGCCTATTTAGGCAAGCTACTATTCTTTGAGATGAAAAAAATCAAGCAATAGGTTTTTGCCACAACATTAATTGTTGTGCCACCACCATGCTCTACTTTTCATTGTTAAATTCATTTGTATTATCGTTGTGAACAAATATCTAATATTTATTGCTTAGCTCCAAATATTTATCAAAAAACTAATAGGTTACGAAATGCGCAATTTTATTTCCTTTAGAAACTAAGGTGAACGACGCAATTCTATCGTTCTCTATATATACAGCGAGCATTTGTCTGTTTTTATAATAAAGAAAATACATTTTGTTCGTCGGTTTTCCTTCGGGGTCGATGTCGTCGGTTTCTCTGCGGGAGAGCTCATCGAAAGGAATATAGGTAATGTTATCGACGTTTTTAGTTTGTAGGTTTAAGCGGATTTCGTTAATGCTTGCTTCTAAGTAGTCGTAACCTTCATTCGAAGTAGTTTTTTCAATCTGTACGTGTTTTGCTAGAATTACGTCGGCTCTTATTGATGGATTATTTACATCAGAAATAAAAGCTTGCACAATTGCAATATCCTTATTAGCGGCATCATTTTTCTGAGCCCTGCTTGAGGAAATTATGGTTAACACTAGTGCAAATGTGTATATAACTCTATTCATGTCTAGTCTTTAAAATAAGACACGAGAAATACTCTAAGGATTAATAGTGCGTTCAGTAATTTGCATTTCGGTACTAAAAAAACGCTTATAAATTGAAGTTTGTTAATTAATTAAAAAATAAAAAACGCCCAATTTTGGCGTTTTTTATTTTTTAATATTCGTCTTCGTTGAAAAAGAAGTCATCCTTTGTAGGATAGTCTGGCCAGATCTCCTCAATGTTTTCATAAGGCTCACCGTCGTCTTCTAATGCTTGAAGATTTTCGATTACTTCAACGGGAGCGCCGGAACGAATAGCATAATCGATTAATTCATCTTTGGTTGCTGGCCATGGAGCATCTTCCAAATGAGATGCCAATTCTAGTGTCCAATACATACTCTAATTTATTTAAATTGCTATTTTCCGCAAAAATAATATAATTATTCACTAAAACAAGTCAAAACAATGTTATTAAATTGAATTGTTTTTAAGTACCTGTTAATCAGGTTAATAAAATTAAAATTTTTCGAAATCTGATCCTTTTTCGTTTAGGGCGTCTAGCCTTGGATCGACAGATTTGATAGAAGGGTTGGGGTAGTCGTCTTCGATAAGCCCGTCACGCATACGTACAATGCGGTGTGCATGTTGTGCAATATCTTCCTCATGAGTAACCAGGATAATGGTATTACCTCTAGAATGGATGTCTTCTAATAGTCCCATAATCTCGATTGAAGTTTTTGTATCTAAATTTCCGGTTGGTTCATCTGCTAAAATTATTGAGGGATCGTTGATAAGTGCTCGTGCGACAGCAACTCGTTGTCGTTGACCGCCTGACAATTCGTTTGGACGGTGATCAACTCTATTGCCCAAACCCACGTTTTCTAACGCATTTAATGCGCGTTCATTGCGTGTGGATTTATTAAGTCCTGCGTAAATTAGGGGAAGAGCGACGTTTTCAAGCGCAGTACTTTTAGGTAAGAGGTTGAAAGTTTGAAATACAAAGCCTATTTCTTTGTTTCGAACTTCTGCAAGTTCATCTTCTGTCATATCCGAAACGTCAATTCCGTTGAGAACATAAGAGCCTCTTGTTGGGGTGTCTAAACAGCCTAAAATGTTCATTAAAGTAGATTTTCCAGAACCGGATGGTCCCATTAACGCCACAAAATCTCCCTTTTTTATCTGTAGAGACACGGACTTTAGAGCATAAATTTTCTCGGCGCCAATTATGTATTCTCTGCCAATATCTTCGATTTCTATTAAAAAGCTTTTGTCCATCTGATTCGGATTATAACAGCGATGAAGTTACAAAAATATTGCGAAAAGCGTATTTGATTTTGACTTCCGTATTATTCAATATTTAATTGTGCCGATTCCAAACGCTTTTCATGCGATTATATACGATGTTCTCTAGCGTGCTATTATCATTCACCAGATACTCATTAATTTCAATTGGTGCTAAAATTCTCACATGTATAGTTCCTGGTTTAGAACCAAATCTTTTGCCGTCATCCCATAGGATTTTCCATGCATCTTGTATAACAATAGGGAGGATAGGGATTTTGTTTTCGGTCGCCATACGAAACGCGCCCGACTTGAAAGGATGCAACACTGGAGGATACCTATCGTCAATTTTTCCTTCAGGGAAGATCACAACAGAATAATTCTTCTTTAGGAGTGCCTCAGCTTTTTTATAGGCTTTAAAAGACGATATTTTACTGTCGCGTTTGACAGGGATATCGATCGTTTTGAAGAATATTCGGGTAACGGGATTACTTAAAAGTTCTTCTTTTCCCATAAATGAGAAGGGTTTGTTGCATAAAAAAGTGAGAATAGTGATGTCTAGTATCGAGGTATGGTTGGGGCACAGGACAAATGTTCGATTCCAGTCGACTGGATGGTCGTATTCTACTTCGATTTTTATGCCGACCAAATAAAGACTCCATACGCTGATAATCCGTCTGAATGACGCGATCTTGGCATAATGTTTATCGGGATTCTTCGCTAAGAAATATAAGACAGGAAAACACAAGCAAAAGACTGCGAAAACGGTGCCTAAGTATAACAACCGGTGAAGACTCTTAAACAAGTTTCTCATTGCTGAATCCTAAATTGATCTTTTAATTAAAGGAAGAGGAAGGTGACTTTTGAATCGGCATTACGAATTAGACAACTCGTAATGCCGGCTAATTTATTTGCTCAATTCTGCATAATATTTGAAGAATGCGGGTATTGTTTGGATACCCATTAAGTAGTTTTCTATTCCATATTTTTCGTTTGGAGAATGGAGGTTGTCACTATTCAATCCAAAACCCAACAAAACCGTTTTTACCCCTAGTTCTTTCTCGAAAAGTGCGACGATAGGAATAGAACCTCCGCCACGTGTCGGTATAGGCTTTTTGCCGAAAGCTTCTTCAAGCGCTTTTTCAGCGGCTTTATAGGCTACACTATCCGTTGGTGTTACGACAGGCTCGCCGCCGTGATGAGGTTTTACTTCCACTTTTACATATTTTGGAGCAATTTTTTCAAAATGGTTTTTGAATAGTTCCGTAATACGATGAGAATCTTGATTCGGGACAAGACGCATTGAAATTTTAGCGAAAGCTTTCGATGGGAGCACTGTTTTAGCACCTTCGCCAATGTAGCCTCCCCATAGCCCGTTAACTTCTAAGGTCGGTCGAATACCGGTTCGTTCAATAGTGGTATATCCTTCTTCACCCCACACTTCATCGACGCCTAAATCCTCTTTGTATGTACTAATATCAAAGGGTGCTTGGTTTAACGCTTCTCGTTCTTGTAGGCTCAATTCGATAACATCATCATAGAATCCAGGGATTGTTATATGGTTATTCTCGTCATGCAATGAAGCGATTAATTTCGCTAATATAGTGGTAGGGTTTGCGACGGCTCCTCCATATACACCCGAGTGTAAATCGCGGTTTGGTCCGGTTACTTCAACTTCTACATACGAAAGGCCACGTAGGCCGGTCTCCAGCGATGGCTGCTCCAAACTTATCATCGAGGTGTCAGAGATTACAATAACGTCATTACGTAATCGGTCACTATTTTGTTTGACAAATGTACCTAGGTTTGCTGACCCAACTTCCTCTTCGCCTTCGATCATGAATTTGACGTTACAGCTTAATGCATTGTTGATCATCATGTACTCAAAAGCTTTGATGTGCATATAAAACTGACCTTTGTCATCGGCGGCACCGCGAGCATATATTTTTCCCTCACGAACAGTCGGTTCAAAGGGAGGCGTATCCCATAATTCGAGTGGATCGGCGGGTTGAACATCGTAGTGACCATAAACTAACACCGTAGGTAGATTCGGATCGATTAGTTTTTCTCCGTAAACGATCGGATTACCCGCGGTTGGACATATTTCTACATTTTCAGCTCCAGCCGATTTTAATTTTTCTGCAACAAATTCGGCGGTTTTCAAGATATCGCTCTTGAATTTAGGATCTGCACTGACGGATGGAAAGCGCAGCAATGCGAATAACTCTTCTAAAAATCTATCCTTGTTGGATTGGACATATTCTTTTATTGTTTGCATGTTGTTGTGTTTTTACAAAGCTACCAATTAATATTTAATCCGAGTTGTTGTTTTGGTAGCTCCGACTTCGTTCTCGATAATATCCTGTTGATGTGAAAAAAGGTTAAATTTTTTAGTTTGTTTTCTATTTCGATTGAAATTTAATTATACTTGAATTATTAACTTATATTTAAATGTGAATTGAACCTAACAAACCTATGAAGAAAATCCTTTGTATATTGTGCGTATGTCTTTTTTTTGTTCAGGAGCAGGTAGGTGCTCAGAGCATTATAAAAGGAGAGGTCGTCGAAGATGGAGACATAACAAAAAAGCTGGGAAACTCCTCGGTAATGCTTTTACAAGCCAAAGATTCCATTTTGATTGATTTTACGCGAGCCGATGAGAATGGAAAATTCTCGATGTCAAAACCGGATAGTATACCTACTATATTGATTGTGAGTTATCCTAAATTCGGAAGTTTCTTTCAAAAATTAAGCGAACCTGGTGATGTTAATCTTGATAAAATTGCTTTATCCAGTGTTAGTCATTTAATTGAAGAAGTCATGGTAACAGGAAAGATACCGGTCGTGGTGAAGGGAGACACAATTGAATACGATGCTGGAAGTTTTACGGTGGAAAAGAATGCGAAAGTAGAGGATTTATTGAAAGTATTACCAGGTATTTCGGTTGATGCTGATGGGAAAATCACAGCACAAGGGAAGACGGTTGAGAAAGTTTTAGTCGACGGAGAAGAATTTTTCGGCGATGACCCTACGCTTGTTACTCGGAATATTCGCTCTGACATGGTTGATAAGGTACAGGTTTACGAAAAGAAATCAGATGATGCTGAACGTACAGGAGTCGACGATGGTACAAGGACGCAAACCATCAATGTCACACTTAAAGAAGATGCTAAGAAGGGAGTTTTTGGAAAGGTCGAAGGCGCAGGTGGAAAAGGCGGTGAGCGAGAGCAGTATCTTGGAAAACTTGCAATAAATAAATTTAACGGAAGTCAGAAAATTGGTGCGTTTTTTCTGATGGCTAACGATGGGAACGTCGGTTTGGATTGGCAAGAAGAAGAGAAGTTCGGTTTATCAGGGGGTAACATGGAAGTTTCCGAGGATGGCGGAGTATATTTTAGTGGAGGATCTTGGGATGAATTCAGCAGGTGGGACGGTCGCGGAAATCCCAAAGCATTAAATACAGGCTTTAACTTTAGTGACAACCTCAATGATGGGAAGCATAAAATTAATTTTGGTTATAAGTATGGTACAATTGAGAATCAACTTACGGAAGCAAGTATTTCTCAAAATAACCTAGAGAGCGGCCAAATAAACAGTGAAAATGCAACGGATCGGAATTCGGAGTTACAAAAGCATCGTTTCAATGGAAAGTATGATTGGAAAATTGACTCCTTGAGTACTATTACATTTAAAGTGTCGGGCTCTAAGGGAAAGCTAGATGTAGACGATATTACGGAAGCGTCCACCAGGAATGCAAACATGGACCTTGTTAATAGCAATGAAAGGATGCAAAATTCTACATCGGAAAACTCGAATTTCTCCTACGACACTTATTACACCCGGAAATTTAGAAAAGCCGGCCGTTCGATATCCTTACGCGTAGCGGGGAACCATACTGATGATAAAGGAGAGAGCCTGCTAAAGTCGCAGACATCTTTTTATGAAACAGGAAGGGACTCAAGTTCGACCTCTATTGATCAATTAAAAGATTTGCACAGTAAATCAAATAACCTTCGTACCTCTGCAACATATACCGAACCATTTACAAAATCTCTAAGCTCGTCAATTGGCTATGAATATAATAATTCACGCTCAAGTTCCGTTAACAACTCATACAACAAGGGGGCGGACGGCGCATATACGGAGTTTGACAGTGAGTTTAGTAACGATTTCGATTATCGAACGATAAGAAATGCGGTGAATTTAACGCTTAAATATAAAATCGAGAAATTCGAAGCAACATTTAATAACTCGTTGCGTAATGATAATATGTTTCAAGAAAATAACTATGAGGATCTTTCTGTTAACCGAGACTTTTTCACTTATAATCCCAATTTGCGTTTACGTTATAATATCACTAAAAACAAATCTATAGGCGCATATTACTCTAGGTATAATAATTTGCCTTCACTATCACAAATTCAACCCTTAAAACAAAATACTGATCCTTTAAACATTGTTATAGGAAATGAGTCGTTGACACCGTCAAATACCGACAGCTACACTCTTTATTTTAATAATTATAATATGTTAAAAGGATTTTATGTTTACGTGAATGGTGGATTAAGCCAAACTAGGAATTCAATTCAACAGAATGTTGATATTGATCCAGTGACCGGCGTACGCTATCTTACATACCAAAATCTTGATAATTATGTTGATAATAACGGTTGGGCTTGGGCCGGAATGGGATTCGATTTAATAAAGAAATACAAGATCAAGGGAAACGCAGGGCTTAATACTAATTACCGTAACAATTATAATTTGATAAATGGAGATCTGAACGAAAACACAAGTTATGATTACGGTTTCGATTTTTCTATTCGGAAGAACACAACAAAAAATATCGACTTTAATTTGAGTTTTAATCCTGGGTGGAGAAAAATAGAAACCTCTTTGCAACCGGAATATAATAGTTCAGGGTTTACATACGCATCCGACTTATGGTATAATTGGCACCTTCCATTTAAGTTTAGCCTGTATGGAAACCTTTCTTATAATTATGAAGCACCAACGAAAGCCTTTGATGAGAAATTTGAAAGAGTTTTGTTTAAACCAGGAGTTTCTCGAAAATTTTTAAAGGATGAAAGTTTGGTTGTAGATTTTTATGTTAATGACCTGTTTAACCAAAATGTTGGATTTAGAAGATATCAATCTGGAAGTATGATAACACAGAATACCTATAATACTATTTCACGCTACTTCATGTTGAAAGTTAGCTGGGATTTTACTACTATGAAAGGGGGGGCACAATAATGAGAGCTTATTGCTATATTTCGATTCTAATGCTAGTATTGTTCGCCGGTACAGCTAACGCACAATATGCGTATTTTCCACTAGAAGGGACTATCGATTATGATAAGACTGTTCACGTGAGAAATCTTCTCCAACGTCATATTGGGACCTTGAAAGAAGATGATTTTACAAAAAAATATTACGAGGGAATTTTGGAGAAAGTTGAAGAGACAGCTGTGTTTAAAAAGAAATTATCGTTTCGAACCGATGAAATGAGTCTTGAAAGTATAGAGGGCACCTATTCGCCTTTAGTGAACAATTTATTAAATGCAGGTCTGTTAGATAATAAGGGGAACCTTTATCAAGATTTAAAAAAAGGTCAGCTCACTTCAAAATTCGATATCGCAGGATCAACCATATTAATTCAAGATTCACTTCTCGATGTAAAATGGAAGATTACTAATGAATACCGAGAAATTGCTGGTTACGAATGCCGAAGAGCTAACGGCGTAACCTTGGATTCAGTCTACGTGGTTGCATTCTATACCGACCAAATCCCGGTGTCTGCAGGGCCAGGTGCAGTTCATGGCTTACCCGGAATGATTCTGGGGCTTGTTATCCCTGAACAACATTATAATATATACGCGACGAAAGTAAGTGTAGCGCAGGCGGAGATAAAGACAGTGACGGGCAGGAAAAAAGATAAACCAATGACACGCAAAGAAGTGCATACCACTTTTAAGGATATAGTCGGACGTTGGATGACTGATCGACAGTTTAATTTATTCATTGCACCGATGTATCTATAATTCGGAAACTCATATTTAATAGAAAGGGGCTTTCTTCTAGAAGAAAGCCCCTTTCTATTAAATATGAAAAACTATTTCTTTACGTCGTTTTTCTTACTTGTTACTTCGTTACGAATTTCTTGAGCTAATGTTTTGATGTCTTGTAGGCCTTTGCGTACGCGAGTACCTGCAGCAGAATTACCATTGTTGAAGAATTTGTCAGCGTCAGCTTCGATACCCGCAACCAAGCTTTTTAATTTGTTGTAATTTTCCATTTTTTAAATATATAATTTTAACTTCTATTAACTACTGTTCTAATATATCATAAATATACAAAAACAACGAAGTAAAGCGTAATTTTTGTATCTAAAACGATAAAAAAAATTGTTTTACTGCTTCTATTCGACGATATTCAGTTCATCGATGATATTTTTTGCATTTGCAAACTTGTCAATAATGAATAGTACGTAACGGATATCTACCGATATTGTCCGCTGTAAAATAGGGTCAAAAATAACGTCTCCAGCCATTGCTTCAATGTTACCATCGAATGCCAAGCCAATCAGTTCCCCTTTTCCATTTAATACAGGGGATCCTGAATTACCGCCAGTAATATCTTGGTCACTCAAGAAATTTACAGGCATGTATCCTGCCTTATCTGCATAGCGTCCAAAATCTTTTGCTTCGTACAGATCTTTTAGTCGAGTCGGTAAATCAAACTCTTCGTCTCCAGGTTGGTATTTCGCAATTGTGCCTTTGAGTGTTGTGTAGTTATTAATGGCTGCATCGTTACGAGTGTCTTTTGGTAACGCTCTTATAGTGCCGTAGGTTAAGCGTAATGTGGAATTGGCATCTGGATAATATTTTTTGTTGGGATTTGATTCTAAAACACCGGCGATATATTTTCTGTACGCCCCCTGGTATTGGTTTGCTAATTCTTCTGTTTCAGGGGATGATTCGCGATATTTGTCCATTAATGATTTTGAAATCAAATACAATGGATCCTTATCAATAGTTTCCGCCGAAGGGTTATTTAAATATTCATTTATTTTGTCTAGAGATGAAAATAAACTTATATCAAACGCGGTTTCTATCGCATTTTTGAATTTGCCGTCGTTTTTATCCGCCAATTCCTTGATATAAGAAGCTATTTGTCCCCCTTTGTTTGCGTATAAAGCCAATTCATCCGATAAAACGTCAACTTCCAGAGGGAGGTGTAGATTGTCGTATTGTTCCTGTAACTGCGCAGCTATTTTAGGTCGAATCTCATCTCGTTTTGCTTGATTGGCTTGTTCATATTGTTTTAAAGCTGCACCCAAGCTGTATGGAAGAGCTGCGAAAGTGGAAGAACGTAACATACCGATTAGGTAATTGTCATGCCGCGCTTTTTCATTGGTTGCTTCATAGTAGGTATTGATGGTTTCTAGGACATTTCCATATTTAGCACGATTAGCTTTTTTATTTGCCCATTTTTGAAATTTCGCTTCTTGTTTGCGCTTCGCATCTGCTGTTTGATGTTTTGTTAATGCATCGATCATTCCTTGTCTGTTTTTCCAATAGTTGGCGACGCCAGAATAAGTTGAAGCGTAATTTAGTTTGACTTCTTGGTCCTGATCCATGTGCTTTTTCATTGCATCCATACCTGTTTTTGAAGCTTCAACCCAAGCAGGATATGCGAAGTTGACATTTTGATCAATACCCGCAGCTGGCATCCATCGGTTCGTACGTCCAGGGTAGCCCAATATCATAGAGAAATCCCCCTCTTGGAAGCCTTTAATACTAATCGGAAGGAAATATTTCGGTTTTAATGGTACATTCTCGGACGAATACTCCGCAGGGTTACCGTCTCTGTCGCCGTATACGCGAAAAATAGAAAAGTCTCCGGTGTGACGGGGCCATTCCCAATTGTCTGTGTCTCCTCCGAATTTACCGATACTGCTTGGCGGAGTACCAACTAAACGTACATCGGTGTAGTCTTGGTAGACGAAATAATAATATTCGTTACCATTGTAGAACGATTTTACAGATACGACATATTTTCCTCCTTCACTATTCTCTTGTTCGATTTTTGCAATTTCTTGATTAATAACCTTTTCCCTTTCTTTTTCTGTCATTTGATCGTTAACAAGTCCCATGATTCGTTTCGACACATC
>NZ_JABMCQ010000010.1 GCF_013179575.1 Sphingobacterium shayense
CAACAGACAGCGTTCCAATTCTTCTATACACGTTTCTTTATCAAGATTCTGCCCTATGAATACTAGTTCGTTCTTTCTATCTTCCCATTCTGGATGCCATCGATCTAAAAGATCGTTCCTAATATCCGCATATCCTGGATATTCATAACGCGTCTCTTCGGGCATACTACTCCACCAGGATCCAGCACTTTCTAGGCGGAGACTTCCGCCTGCCTGGCTGAAGCTTAGAGCAGTATTAGGGCGAGACGCTATCCAGAAAAGCCCTTTAGCGCGGATAATGCTATGAGGATAGTCGTCGTTAAGATACCGGTGTAATCGTTGCGGATGGAACGGTCTTTGCGAACGGAAAACGAACGACGAAATACCATATTCCTCCGTTTCGGGTGTGTGTTCCATTTCCAGTTCCTTGATCCAACCCGCGGACGACGAAGCTTGGTCAAAATCGAATGAATCTGTACTCATAATGTCTTTGGGGTTCACTTTGCCAAACTGTGTACGTATAATTTTAGCTCCGGGATTTAGTTTGCGGATAGCTGCCTCAAGAATGCCGACGATCTCCAGCGACACTAAGTCTACTTTGTTCAATACGATAACGTTGGCGAATTCAATCTGATCAGTCAACAAGTTGACGATAGTCCGGTTATCTCGCTCGTCGTCTGTTAGCGTCCGATCCAACAATGTGTCAGCACTACCAAAATCACGGAAAAAGTTGAAACAGTCAACGACCGTCACCATTGTATCGATATAGCTGAAGGAAGAAAGGTCTATATTATTGTTTGGATCGACATAACTAAATGTTTGTGCTACAGGAATCGGTTCGGAAATGCCTGTACTTTCAATCAGAAGGTAATCGAATCTGTCTTCCTCTACCAATCTTTCAACTTCGATCATTAGATCTTCTCGAAGTGTACAACATATACAACCGTTGCTCATCTCCACCAATTTCTCATCGGTACGAGATAACACATTCTCACGCTCAACAGATTGAGCATCAATATTTATCTCGCTCATATCATTCACAATAACGGCAACTTTCTGCCCCTGCTTATTATGCAGCACATGGTTTAATAACGACGTCTTCCCGGCTCCTAAAAAGCCGCTTAAAACAGTAACGGGTAATTTTTTCCTCATTGTTATACGTATTAAATTGTTTTTATAGCTTCTTCAGCACTTATTATCTGCAGGAACCACCCCTTAATATGTTTTAAATGTTGGTAACTATACAGATTAATGAACCGCTGCGTTTCCGCAAGACTCTCATTCTCATAAACGGCCAAACGCGCTCTAGCGAATTCCAGCGTCAACGGAATACCGCACTTCTGTTCGATACAGATCTTCCAATCGTCAAAATTTTGTGGAATAACGTTCATAACTATCTCATTTGGACCAAAAATAAAAAATATAATACATTAATGCAGCAAAGTTGCATTAATGTATTATATTTACCTTTAAATCAGACAGATTGAAAAATGTTAAGATATCTAATCCACTTTTTTATATTGGTTACCGTGCACACATGTTCATACGAAGCCACCGCGCAACAGCGCGCCACAGAAACTCAGCACCTCCAAGATCATAAACCCCTGACGGGAAAGATATGGGAAACGTTTGATCTATTGATGTACAAAGTGACTAAGACAAATAACGAAACGATATACACTCCGTATTTCCCACCGAAACTTTCAGCACTGGATGGTAAGACTGTAGAAGTTCAAGGATATATGATACCAATTAAATCCGGATTTAGGCATAACACCTTTATGCTGTCCGTGCTTCCTATTCAGCAATGTATGTTCTGTGGTCAGAATGGGATTCCAGCGATGATCGAGGTCACTCTTTCAAATGGCAAAAAGGAGAAAATATCTGAGCATCCCGTTACTATAAAAGGTAAAACGGTATTAAACCGACAAGAAAAAAATCGCCTTGAAATATGGATTACAGATGCAGCTCTGGTGAATCATGCAGGATAGGATGTTTTAACAATGCACTGGACTATCTCGGGCAGGAGACAATAAACGTCAATTTAAAATTCGGCCGTGCGTCGCAAAAGAGCGAATCTAGGCTGCGAAAATAAAGATAGAATTTCGTAGGCCCCTATACCTGAAAGTTATGACGATTGGCTAGTATGGTAACAGAGAAAAATTGTCTAGAAAATTTATTTTCTAAACAATTGTTAATAAATTTATGAAGAGTTATAAAATTCTGGGTGCAGAGTTTTTCGAAGCTTACGATTATTTGTTGAAAATATTTTGATTCAGAAGTTCACGATATTGCTCCGTTCCGAATGTCGAAAAGTGGTCGGCATCGTACATATATGTTTCGATTAAGGATGATTTTTTCACATTTGAATCGAGATAGACGTCTATATATTTACTTGAAATAGAAGATTCTGCTAGAAACTTGTTTGCGTTGTTGCGATATCGCGCAAGGTATTTATCTTGAGAAATATTAAACTTCCTTTTCATCATCGAAACTACAGGATACTCGATGAGATAACTTTCGGTCTGGCCGATATAAACGGTTGGAATATCGTATCCTTCAAAGTAATCTTCAATCTGATCAAAATAACGTATCAATTGTTCTTTTGAATAGGCGGAAAAATCAGCAGAAATAATAACCTTGTCGATTTTTGTGTGGTACTTTGGGAGAAAGCTCAAATAAACGTAGTTCATTAGCTCCGTAGGCCCTAGGTAAATTGACTTAACACCAGGAACAGGAAAGGTGTCATCACCCGTCGCTTGTAACAAATTCACGTTATTCTGCTCGGCAAGACTACGCAGCGTATAGGAAAACATCCCTGCATGGCAGTCTCCGAGGAGTAGATAATTTTCTTTCCCCTCGACAAACATATGAAGCCTAGTCGTGTCAAACGATGCGAAACCATTTTTGGAGAGCAGATGTCCTTCATCAAAACTAAACTGCCCAGCCGCAGACTCTCGCGGATAGGTATACCAATAACTAGCCAAAGCAGCTTCTTCTGAATTCCAGAGGAGCTTCTCTGCCGGGATCTGTCTACCTAAAAATGTAACAACAATGGTTACCCCTGTTAAATAAAGAACGTACTGTGCCTTTCGAAAAATTTGGGCTTGTTCAATCAATTTAAAGGAAACGGCACCCAGCAAAAATGACAACAGAAATGCAACCACCTTCCATTCTGGCGTCTGGTTTAACGCAAAGTACGACCCCAACACAATAAGCGGCCAGTGCCAAAGATACCATGAATACGATATGTCCGCTACGAAACGAACAACCCAAGAATGGTACAATTTAAAATCACTTTGTAGCACTAGTATCCCTGCTGTCAAAACAACGGGCAATAAGGTTATTGCAGATGGCCAGCTGTCTGAAAAGCGTGAAAAAACGCCGGTTATAAAACACCCTAGCAGCAGTAAAAATACGATCGAAATTAGATTCCTTCCATCCTTTTTAATCAATTTACGCACTTGCTCTTGGTGAATGAAAACGATTCCACCTAATAACAATTCCCACGCACGAGTAGGGAACATATAAAAAGCGAAAGAAGTATCGATTCTAGAAAAATAGATCATCGTCGCAAAAGAAGTTGTGGCGAGTATATATAGACTAATTCCGATGCTTTTCCTCGTTCGTAACCCTATCCGAGATAGAGAAATTAAGATTAGCGGGTATAGCGCATAGAATTGCAACTCGACGGATAATGACCAGGTATGCAGTAGAAAATTAAGTCTTGAATCCGCTTGAAAATAACCAGAATTGAGATAATAGTAGATATTCGAGACGAAAATACTGCTTGAAAATGCAAAACGGCTATAGTCGTATAACTTAATTCCTACTAGAAAATATACGACGAGCAAGAAGATTAAAATTAACGCCATCAGCGCCGGGAAAATACGTCGTAACCGCCGAAAGTAAAACTCCTTCAAGCTAAAGCTACCCGCTTCTACTTTATGGAGAATAATGCTTGTCATGAGGTAGCCTGAGAGTACAAAAAAAATGTCGACTCCAACATAGCCCTCATTAAAATAAGGAACTCGTAAATGATACAACACCACCGCTATAACGGCGAGTGCTCGTAAAAACGCTATATCAAAACGAAATTCGCTATTTGCAATCATATGGTTAATAATAGTGCTGAAACAAGTATACGAATTTTAAGGAAGAAACTAAGTTAAATATTGATCCTTAGAATTTCTTAGAAAGCAAGCTGCCCGTCTTTCAATTATATTGAAAGACGGGCAGCAGATGCAGACTTCGTCTGGTCGAGAATAAAGACTCGGGGTCTATAATATGTTCAGATCCACTAGTAATTCAAAGACAACCCAACGCCTAAACCCATGTCGCTATCGTAGTGTGTCCGAATGCCCATGTTTTTGTTAAGAATATAACGTAGATCGGCCATGTATTCCATATCGGTATTCAACATAAACCCTGCTCTTAATCTTCTTGAAACCGGTATATCCTCGCGCATTAAAGAGAGCCGTACAATTCCGTCATGGTATACCTCCGCTTGAAAGTTAACCAACATTGGCAAGGTGTACATAAATCCTAAGCTAAAAGCCTGCCGTGTGTCCTTCTCATTCCTCTGCCCGAATAAATTCTTTTCATGCTCATCAGTTCCCATTTTACGATATCGCCAGTCAAAACCCACGAATGGCATAAACCACTGCATTTTGCCGATATATCGTCCTAGATGTGTTTCCACTTCGTAACCGTGCATATCACTGTATCCCAACCGCCATTCGGTTCCTATTGACCATCTTGCGTTTTGAAACATTGCTTCTCCGTCGTTACCATTGGTGGCAAAATCGTTCTGCACCATGAAATGTGGCATATTACTTTCCATCTGCAACATTTTATAAGCTTTCATTTTATCAGGTAGGTGTGGATTTTGGTAGTCATCGACCGCAAAAACTCTGTTCATTCCAGCCATCATATGATAAAGGATATGACAATGGAAAAACCAGTCTCCTTCTTGATCCGCTAAAAACTCAATGGTATCCGTTTCCATTGGCATGATGTCCAACACATTTTTCAGTGGAGACCTATCTCCTTTCCCATTAATTACTCTAAAGTCAAAACCATGCAGATGCATCGGATGACGCATCATGGAATTATTGTAAATAGTAATCCGCAGCACCTCGCCTTTTTTTACAGGGATTTTGTCTGTTTCCGAAAGAATTTTGTTGTCCATGCTCCACACGTAACGGTTCATGTTTCCAGTGAGGGTAAACTTTAGTGCCTTCACCGGTGCATCTTCCGGTAAAGTTGTGTTGTAAGGAGATTTGAGCATGGCATAGTTTAGTGTCTTGATCTCTGCTGATGCTGCCGCATGTTGATGGTTGCCATCGTTAGCCCTCCCATGCTGGTCGTGGCCGGAAGCCTTCTTCGTCTCGCCGGAGATTTCGGGATACATAACGGTATTCATATCCATTTGATTTAGACTCATTTTCATCCCCATATCATTCAGATCTCCATTCATCTTCATCATGTCATTCATCATTTTCATCCCTTCAAAATATTTTAATTTAGGAAGAGGTGATATTAATTGCTTGATGCCATTCCCAACGAAGTAACTCGCCGATTGCGTCCGATCCTCAGTAGTTGCTAAAAATTCATACGCTACACCTTCTTCAGGAATTGTCACTACGATATCGTAGGTTTCCGATACCGCGATTATTAACCTATCGACGTCAACCGGCTCTACGTCGTTACCGTCACTTGCCACCACCGTTATTTTTCCACCGGCATACCGCAGCCAAAAATAGGATGATGCTCCACCATTCGAGATGCGAAGGCGGACCTTATCCCCTGCCTTTAATAATTTTCCATCAACCTCTTTCAGGTCGGTGGTATGATTCCCGTTGATTAATATCTTGTCGTAGTACACGTCGCTTACATCCATTGCCAACATCCGCTTCCATTCGTTGGTCAGCTTAGTTTTAAAATGTCCCTCTCCGATGGCTTCGGCATAGGACTGCGTTGCTTTCTTTTTTATCGCGGCCCAGTCGTTAGCATTATGCAGCATCCGGTTAATGTTATCGGGATTAAGATTTGTCCATTCACTTAATATGATAGGTACAGTCGGTAAATCATCTATACCTTTGCGAAAGGTTTTATCATCTTTGCGCTTTTTCATTATAAAGCTACCGTACATTCCAATCTGTTCTTGGAACCCAGAATGCGAGTGATACCAATGCGTTCCATTTTGGATAATCGGGAAACGATAAGTATAGCTCGTACCTGCCTTAATAGGCTTTTGAGTAAGCCAGGGGACACCATCTTCTTTATTTGGTAAAAAAATACCATGCCAGTGCAACGATGTGCTTTCTTTTAACCTGTTATGTACTATAATTTCGGCCGTATCACCTTCTGTAAAAGTGAGGGTTGGCATGGGTATTTGGCCATTCACCGCAATGGCTCTTTTATCTTTACCTGCATAGTTTACAACGGTGTCAGTAACAAACAGTTCGTATCGCACCACTTGCTGTGCAAATAGAAATTGCGAGAATAGCAGAATAAAAGCTATCAACGGCAAACGTATCGTAATATTTTTAAATATGTTCATTTCATGTTATTATTTTTTAGCAGACATTAACCATGTTGGTCGTGTTAATGAATACTAGTATGAGCGTATAACAAATAAGATAGATTGTTATGGATTATCACAACAGCAGTAATTGCAAACTGTTTTGCAAAGCCAAAAAAAAGAATTCTTGACCATTATCCACTATTTGCAAAAGCACATGCCGTTCTGTTTACCGCATGTGCTTTTCAAAACGAACTTGTCTTACTTGTTGGTAATTGTCTCCTGAACGCTCCCGCACGTTAGCATCTTAGACCCGTAGTACGGATTTTTTATCGCCTTTTCTCTACTCAACCAATTAGCTCCTTTTCCATCGTTATACATCGGGCAATGTTGATAATAGAGGAGGTCCCCTTGTTTTGAAACCTTCGCGAGCTTATACATATCTTTTGACAGCAAAGCGAAATTCTCCCGCTGCTTTTCCAAGTCTTTAACCTGAGCAATTTTTTGTCCATTTGCTTCCAAATCTTTAAAAACATCCATCCATACGTCGTGTTCTTCAGAAGAAAGCTTCGCCATATCCACAGCTTTAATTGCTTCTATCAGTTTAGCCGATGATGTGCTTACGTCACTTTTTACAAGAGCATCTTTAACGAGAAAATAGTTGTCGAAAACCACCTTTAATTGTGATACGCTATTGGCTTCCACATTAGTCGACTCAGCCGTTTCGTTGTGGCTATGATTGCTATGTTCGCTGCTGTTTTGTGTTGCATCGTTATGGGACGTAGATACTGGCTTCAACAGTCTTTCGTACTGGCAACACTCCGGTAGTTTAGCATAAACGTCATCCGGTGCTAAGAAGTTTTCGCTGTCATAACCCGCTAAAGCAATTCGTTTGAGTATTTCGTCCCGATTTGTTTTTTTGCTATCGAAATTGAGGGTGGCAATTTTTGTGTTTTTATTCCACGTTACCGTGGATATATTATTCAACGTGCCTGCTTTTTCAATTGTAGCTTTACACATTCCACAGTTCCCGTATATTTCAACAGTTTCTGTTTTAGCATTTTTAATTTGTGCGTAGCTACTAAAAGTATATAGTAATACAGCGATTACCATCGATATCTTTGATATTAATTTCATTTTGAAAATTTTAATTCTATAAAAAATAAGAGGATTTCGAAATCGTTAATTGGATTTCGACAAGGCGCACTTATGGCTTAAAAGCCATTCATTTAGCTTATTTTAGGGGGCAGCCAAATGGAAATAAATCCCGACGAATAGTTCGCTTGGCTAGAACCAAATTTTTGCTTTTTAATCGCTGAAATAGGATTTGCGTTGCTTAAATCGATTGGGATCGAAAAGTTAAGTGAAGATGTAGAGGTGCTGCACCTACAGGAACTATGCTTACATTTCGTGTCACAGTCATTATGTTCCTGGCTATCGCTACTAGAGGATTTCGTTTCGCAGCAGTCTTCATTTTCTGTCATTGGAAATTGTTCTTTTAAGCTGTTGCTGTGTTCCATCTTATCGATTTCCTTTTCACAAGCAGAACCTATACTCGGCGTAAGTAAAACCCAGACGCCCAGCAAAATGATCAAACAGATATGTTTACTCAAACTTTCCAATACTACAAAACTATGAATAATATTTGTTTTAAGAATAATATATCAGCACAACTTCAATCAAAAAATAAAATTGAACGATATATCACCAAAACAACTGGTCAGTATTAAAGCATATTAACACACGTCTGTGAACAGTTCTGTCGTACATGGAGATAAGTGCTGATTGTAATTTATCCTTAAGTTCTCAAAGTGAAGAAAATGGTTCTATTGCCAGAAGTTTTGACGATTCACTTGTAGGCTTGAATAGAGACTTTGTAAGTTATATATAAAGATAATTTTAAAGAGCTATAAAATACGGCGGCTTTTGATATCACTACGAATGCACCCCTATGCATGTTGTGCTATTTCTATTAAACCGTGTTCGCTTATTTATATACTACAAACGACGGGAGCCTCTGCGAGGTTTTTCAGATTTCCATTTTATTACCCATTTGTATCAAGTGAAACTAGTAAAAGAAATAACTAGTTGACTTCATTCTGCTTTCTTCCGGTATCGTAGCATGCCGCTTTCAACATCTAAAGACCATGGATAGACCGCATTGGCGGAAAAGGTATTGATCGTCCTTATAAAATCCCCTTCTGCCTTCAGAATTACGTATTTGCGGTTCTCTACTTTCGATCCTTTTTTTCCCCCTTCTACTGGATTGAGTTCACGTAGAGTGGCGAGATATAGATCTTGTGCTCTTTTGCCAAAAGGCCTAATTTCTGAATAAAGCCCTAGGGGAATAATTTTTTTCCCCTTAGGACTAATTAAAGTGAATTGCTCTTTAATACCTTTTTCATCTTCCGCTTCTTGAGTAGCTAGCATATGACCCGTTTCTAAAACTTCGATCTTTCGATATATCGGCGGAACCAGCTGTTTTCCTTCCCAATTGATAAGACTATATGTTTTAGCATCTACCCCCACATCGCTCACGTGACCCGAAGGTGCCTTTTTTTTAGTATGAAGATATAAAAACCCGATAGACGTGAGGCGTGTAAGTAACTTCTTTCCCTCATCGTCCGCTTGCCCACAGGGAATTGTAATCTCCCCACTCAGGCTGTATTGATTGATTTTGTTAGCATTATTGTCGATCTGGAGAACAACGAAAATATCGAAAATTCCTTCCTTTCGGTTTCTGTATCTACCTCCGTAATGATTCGTTAATAAAGAGACATCTTCTCGCGATGGATTGTGAATCACCCCGTTTACAAATTGTAGATCTGCATATTGCGCTTGAATTAATATTTTATTCCCCTTTTTTAATCCGGTTTTCTCGTTTTGTTTATACAATTTATATCCCAATTCCTTCAGATAGGACTGCACTTGAGCTTCGGACATCCTTTGGTAACTCGCCGCCGTATCATACGCTTTTTTCGGCGTTACCGATTCTGGAAGAACAGGTCGCGCCAGCAAACTGTCTATGCCTTCTCTGGTTTTGCCCACGCTCCTATTTCCCTTTTCATCTAGGAATGCATCGACATGCAGAAGCTGCTCGTGTTGAAAACCATCTGAATAATTGGTGGAAAAACGAGAAGCCAGCTTGTTAAAATGTAAGTCATAAATATCCTGACGGCCTTTTTCCGGAGAAAACTGGAAGGCATTTTCTTTAAATTGCTCATAAAAAGTCCCCTTAGAACTATCGATCTCTTGAAACACCGTGTAAAATGGAATATTCTTGTAAAATCTCCGTCCGGTTGTGATATTTGGCTCTAAGGTAATGATATATGTATATCGGTGGTGGATAATTTCTCTCCCACTAGAATCAATTATTCCTTGAAAAAAAGTACTGTCTCGGGAAATATAATATTGTTCGCCACCTAGTTCATAAGGCATGAGATCATAATAAACTGGAGGAATCACAAACGAACCGCATTTATTTATCACACCATAAAACTCTCCCTGCCGTACGATGGAACGTCCTTGCCTAAAACTTCGTGCTCCATCATAGCCAAATGGGATAACTACATTATTATTAGCATCAATAAAACCCCATTTCGACTGATTTTTTACTGCCGCGAGCCCTTCTGAGAAGCTATTAGCATCGAAATATACGGGTGCAATATTTTTGGACGTATCTTCGATATTAATAAAACCGGATCTATTTGTTGTACTCTTGTCAAAAGCGGTTAATATTTCCTGCGCACTTAACGATATAGAAGCAATAAACAGGGTTACAACGACCAAGATGTATTTGCGTACTTGTTGTATCATTACATTTTTTAATTAATACCTTATTCGCCGTATTTCCCGCAGAGTGTCCCGATCGTTAGAAGATTTTTTAAACACTCGATATTTTTCCGGCGTACCTTTAAAAGGTTCCAACGTGAAGGAAAACGGCCGATCGCCAGCAAAATACCACTATTTCCGTGGAGCTGACCATCGTCAGAGACCAGGTTATCTTTTAGAAGACATGATCGAAAAGTATCGGTCCTCCTGAAAAGTAACTCCATAATCCTTCAAATCGTTCTCTTTGGTGTATTTTAAATGAATTTTAGCATTCAGCAGTACTGTCACTGTATAGTTCACAAGATTTTAGCGAATAATGAGCGAGCTCGGGGCTCCACGAAGCATCGCCCTCGGATACTTTGCTCAATAAAGTTTCTTTTTCTAAACTGTACTGCCGAGTCTCGATTATAGCAAACATGCATGCCTGTCGAATAGAGATGGTTTTCATTGACGGGTCGATAGTTACCGTCGCTTTGTCTGCCGCTATCCTATTATTTTCAACTCCAAATAATGTACCCAGGACACAGAATATTATCTTTATCTCATCTGTCGTTGTTTGTACCGCTATATTGACTGATCCACTCCGATAGCTGCTCTGGTGTTACGTCTACTTCAATAAAAGATACGCGAATTACACCTTTATTGGTTTTGAGAAATGTATCTCTTACAAAAAAATTTTTTATCCGTGCGGCATACATTTTTGGGTCGCTAACCCAAATTACTAGTTCTCTTTTGTGGATTTGAATATCGGTAATATCCCGCCACGCTATCAAACCGGCACCTTTTGCGATGGGGCTAGTCGTCGCTAATATCCCTTTATTATCAATTCGTATGGCCATCTCATCATTTCGTCGTGGAGCAACTAGCAGTTTAACAAACATTATAATGCCGATAACGCCCAATACGACACCACCCACTACTACCATAAGATAACTGGGGTCAGCAAAAAACCACTGATATGCCGCCACAGTTATGCCTAAAATGGCTAAAAATAGAAAAAACCAGCCGATTTGGCGTTGTTTACTCGGACTAAAATTGAATGCAACTTGATCCATATACATATGATTTGTCTTTTTTACTATCTATTTCTTCTATTCCCGCCCACGACAAGCAGCGTTGCCCCTTGCATCATTGTTTTTTATCCTGGAAGTTGAATTCTTGGAGACCATCTTCGGAAATAAAAATTTTGCTGTATGCTTCGAGCTCCTTCGCTTTTACAATGCTTGCTTGCTGCTCAAAATCAGTACTGTTCATCTGTTCCTTAGGTTTATGGGCCCTGCTGATTTCTACGCTTTTGGCAATATGGTACTTATCGCCTTCAATTTTCGTAATCTTAAACCAACCAAAACCTCCTTCGCTACCTAACACATTACCTTTTTCTTTATAGGTCCTATAATTTCCAAAATAGATATCCCCCTGATTGACTGCGGCCATTTCTACTTGTCTTTCTTCAAAAGCTTTCTTTCTTGCGGGAGCTTGGAGGCCATCATAAGTTATATACCCCAGCACACCAAAAGCCAGTAAAAGAAATAACCAACCTATAATTGTTACTCTAAACTCTCCTTTTTGAGCTGGTAATTTCCCTAGTTCTTGATGGGCAAAAGATTTCATTTCATCCGTCCACTTTCGTCGCGGAACCACGGACCCCTTACCGTGTGTAATATATTGAGAATAGGTGCGTTTATTCCTGGACACAAAAAAGGCCGTCCGAGCTTCTCGCTGAAACAGGTTGAGCACCATAGGACCGTCGTCCGTTGTCGGATGTTTCAAATGGCTCGCATCAAGCTGTTGTACGCTGATATCTTGTATTCTAATCCACATATGTTTTGTTTTAGGTGTTCACATCAATTTAATCACTCATTAATTGATCTGGTCGACTCATTTTCCTTCTACTAAAATGAGCTAGAGTGCCCACCTCTCATAAAAAACGAGTGCTTTCTCAAAAATCAGAAAAAATAGATAGATAATACGATTAACCCTTTAACAAAACATCTACATCATTCCAACCTGTATATACAAAGTATCTACAAACTAGAGTCCTGACGGCTTCGTAAATACTGAAAGCTCAAATTTGTCGGTCCTCGTCTTCGATTGAAGGGTCTCCGGATCCCCGTAATCCAACTCGTGTAAGAGACGATGTTATCGCGGAGTCGGAGCATTCTCTTCGATTAACTTTTTCAGTTTAAGCTCTTCCCAAAAGCCCGCTGGAATATGTGCCTTAAAAGATGCTGCATTTTCCGTTGCCTGCTCCACAGTATGCGCTCCCGGAATTACAGCCGACACAACCTCTGGAGCCGCAGCGAAGCGTAAGGCCGCTGTCCGCACGTCAACACCATGATTATCCGCAACGCGTTGCAATGCAGCCAATTTCTCTTTTACTCCTTCAGGAAAGCCACTTCCATACAGATAACGGTCTTTTCCGGACAAAAAACCACCACATAATGGTGCACCAACGACAATTGACATTCCATGCTCGGCAATCTTAGGAAAAACCTTATTCAAATCATCTTTATGATGTATCAAGGAATATTGGCAAGCAGAAAGAAATATATCCGGATCAGCCACTTCAATTGTTTTAAGAATTGGTTCAACAGTATTCACGCCTAATCCCCACCCCTTTATTAAACCTTCCTCCCGCATCTTAGTTAGTTCCGGCATGGCCCCTTTCGCCGCAACTTCAAAATGTCGAAGCCAGTCGTCCTTCATGTCACCGTTGTCCGGAGAAAGATCATGAATAAAAACGATATCCAACGAACCGATTCCTAGCCGCTGTAAGCTATCTTCCACACTTTTTCTGACACCCTCAGCGGTAAAGTCGTATTCGTAGGAGAAATTTAGCTTCCCTTTCCATAAGCCATCTAATTTAAAGTCATCATGTGGTCGTAAAATCCGACCTATTTTGGTAGAAATCACGTAGTCCTTCCGCTCTTTATCTTCTAAGAACAACCCCATTCGCCGCTCACTGATACCTAACCCATACCATGGCGAAGTATCGTAGTAGCGAACTCCAGCATCCCATGCTGCGGCCATCGCCTCGAGGCATTCAATATCTGGGTTAGCATTGAAGCCGTTACCTAGTGCTACGCCGCCGAAGCCGACTTTACTTGCTGGTCTAAATCGTCGATTTATTTGTGAATGATGAGCTTGCGTCATTATTTTTTCTTTGGTTGTACTTAAATATTCCATACCGAGCGCGGGTATTGCTGTGGTGCTCGCTATACCGGCTGCTACTATGCCCGAGTTCCTTATAAATGTTCTTCTCTGCATCAAACTTGCTATCTATTTAGAAAAAAAATAGTTAATATATCACTTAAAAAACAATCAAAACATCATGTTGTTTTTGCTACTTCGGATATGCGGTCGATACGACTCCTTTAATAACCCTCCTTTAGACTTTATCAAGCTATGACAAACGACATAACAACTACATTTTCGAATCCAACTTTTTCTTGGGAGACATCTAGGGGCATCAGACTTTAAAAAAGATCTTTTTACGGTATAAGAACAGACAAATCAGCCATTCCACTGTAAACACACAAATCGACGAAAGCAACAGTATGGCCTGCTGTCCTAAACCGACAGCGGCAAAAATGGGGCTGACGATCATCAATACATATTCGTTCAACCAATGGGCTCCAACAATAGAAAAAAAGAGATAAATAAATATTGAATTCATTCCGATAACCTGAAAGAAAAGAAGTCCTTTACGGTTCTTACGAACGTCAATCCACCAATAAAGCGCAGCCACTATCAACAAACAATAACCCAGGGAAGCAATAATAAATGAGCTTGTAGCTATCGGTTTTATGATCGGTGTTATTTGCAAAATATCCATTGCGTATCCGACTATTAGGGATGCTATACCTATCGCCACTAAGCCATTAATCGGCCTATTCGCGCTTATAAATAATTTCCCGACCATAACACCAGCCACTGTATGCACAGCTGTTGGCAGCCAATTTATAAAAACATAGGTATTTGCTTTTTGCCCAAATAAAATCCAGTCTACCCAATTTCCAAAATTTCCCATGGCCGTATAGCCGTTATCAAAATCAGGCACACCCCAGAACCGATATAGCAGTTCGGTGATCAATAGAATCCCCACGCAGCAGAGAAGCTGATACCTAGGAGCGAGATTAAACAGCAGAAAAGCAATCAGTGTGGTGAATGCTAATTGGGTCAGGATATCCGTCACATCGAGCATATTCCATGCGAACCAATCGGGACTACTGATTCGTTTAAACACACCCCAAAACAACAACCAACCGCAGCGCCGGAGAACTTTTATCAATCGATCTATCCAAGACACTCCGTTTTCAATTTGTCTGGTTAACGAATAGGCCATCGCTATACCAGCCATAAACATAAAAGCAGGTTGAATAAGATCCCAAAAATGTAGACCGTTCCAGCCGTTATGGAAAAATTGAGAAATAAACACTCTCCCAAAACCGTCGGAATCTGTCGCGCTATAAACGCGGCTATATAATTCGCATGCTTCTAAGGCTAACAAAAACATAATAAGCCCACGCATAAAATCCAGTGACAATAAGCGATTCGACGGTTTAGGGTTGGAGATAGTATGCAAAGCTGTCGGTTTAGAAAGTTTATAACGGGGAGATACCATGTTTAGCTTATCGTACCCCTTATTTCAAAGATACATATCCTGATACCAAAATAAAAACGGAATAAGGAGGCTTTCCACCGTTTTCTTTCCATAAAATTATTATACCTGTTTAAAAATCATTATTTTAGTTATCATTTTGCGATATAAACCTAATCATCAACAAACCTTAAAATGAACATGAAAAGACTAGTCTCAATTTTGTGCTTAATGTATCTCGTCCTTCTGGCAGAGCCCACCTTCTCACAATCCCGAATAACTGACCCTGTCCAAGTGCTGGTCACGCCCAATAAAGCAGATTGGACATATAAACTAGGCGAAAAAGCTAGTTTTACCGTAACGGTACTTGAACACCAAGTTCCGATCAATGGAGCAGAGGTTCGGTACGAAATAGGTTTAGAGAAAATGAAGCCTACGCAACAGGGGACGGTTAAGGCGAGATCAACATCTTTACAGCTAGGCAATGAGGTGGCCCTTAACGAACCTGGATTCTTACGATGCCAAGCTTGGGTGACTATCGATGGCAAAGAGTATAGAGGTATCGCCACCGCCGCCTTTTCTCCAGAAAACATTAAGCCGACACAAACCTTACCCGACGATTTTTGGGATTTCTGGAACACGGCAAAAGCGGACGCTGCAAAAATACCCATGGATGCGAAACTAACCTTTCTGCCCGAACGGAGCAATGAAAAAATAGATGTTTACCAAGTCAATATCCAAAACTATGAACTCGGAGCGCGGTTATATGGAATACTTGCAAAACCAAAAGCAGCAGGAAAATATCCGGCTTTACTACAGGTCCCGGGTGCAGGTATCCGTCCTTATAAGGGTAATACTGCTCTTGCAGAACAAGGAGTTATTACCCTAGAAATCGGAATACATGGAATTCCGGTCACCTACGAGCAGGAGTTGTACAGCAATCTGAGTGGAGGTGCACTAAAGGGCTATAACTACTTCAACCTAGACGATCGTGATAAATACTACTATAAACGAGTTTATCTGGGGTGTATCCGCGCGATCGACTATCTTTTCTCTCTAAAGGAATTCGATGGGACGAATCTGGCTGTTTTTGGGGGTAGTCAAGGAGGCGCACTCTCCATCGTCACCGCGGCTCTGGATAACCGAGTTAAACACTTGGTTTCTCTTTATCCGGCCCTTAGCGATCTGACAGGATATCTCCATGGAAGAGCTGGTGGATGGCCACATATGTTTACCGAGGCAAATTCGAACTATCTAAAAAAAGACGACAAGATTAAGGTGTCAGCTTACTATGACGTAGTGAATTTCGCCCGCTCTGTGAAGGTCCCAGGTTACTACACCTGGGGATACAACGATGAAACGTGTCCACCCACCTCCTATTATTCAGCCTATAATCTTATCCAGGCACCGAAAGAATTATATTTGGTACAAGAAACGGGGCATTGGACTTATCCCCTTCAACACGAAAAAATTAATTCTTGGTTATTAAAACAGTTGAAGGTAAATTAGAAAACGTCAAAAATTTAGCCTTTTATTTAGGGCATCAAAAGACAATGGTGCCCTAAATAAAGTTAATAAATATGGTTTCTCTCTTTATCATTCCCTTTTAATAATTTTCTGTTTAATTCAATTCTTTAATTTTTCAAAAATACTGTGAGGACCCTATCAGGGCTTGCAACCTTCTTGTTCATCATGTAATTTAATTCTTTTTGTACTATTGGAGCCCTCTCATTTTCGATGATGTCTATACATCTTTAAGATGTTGGCTTCCCCCGCCGCGAATGCGATAACCTCCAAAACTCTTTGCACTCATCAGTTGATGTCTTTTTGCAAATCGCGAAGTATTATTTGCCGGATACTCGTTACCTCCTAAACGCTCGAGTACCCATAAAAATACCCATAAATACCCATAAACCTGAATTCCAAAGGCGGCCCCATATTTAACGAAAAAAGTCGATTCTTCCAGCAACAAGACCATACAGACATCAAAGAAAATACATTCAAATGACAGTTTTCCAGGGGTTGAATATGGCCCAATAATCGACTTTGTTACAATCTCGGTTTATGCAAATATTCTACAAAACAAGATAAAAGACGCAACCAATTGTCTTTCAATCTCTAAAAATACAACAAACGTCAATCCGACATTTTTTTACATATTTTAACAGTTTTTCCCGGCAGGATAAAATACCTTGACGCAATGAATACAGTCTTTCATTCTCAAAACAAACATCGTTTAAATTTTATATGAAAAATCGGTTAACTAGAAAATCCAGCATACTCTTGCAAACAGTATGCTTAATCATTGCTATGCTATCTGGGCAGGCCTATGCCCAGAATATTTCTCTTAAAGGAACTGTAAAAGATGCGGTAACTAAAGCGCCAATTATTGGAGCGAGCATTTCCACTCCCGACAAAAGCAAAAGTACAGCTTCCAACGAACAGGGAGAATTTACTTTGTCCATTGACAGCAACGTAAAAACTATCGAAGTGAGTTACATAGGTTATGCGACTAAACCTGTGCCGGTCTCTCGCACTGGTAATTTCGAGATCTTTCTATCTGCCAACGACAATGAGCTGGATGCGGTTGTTGTTACAGCACTGGGCATCAGTAGAGAGCAAAAATCCCTAACATATTCTACCCAACAGCTTAAAGGAGATGAACTCACCCGGTCTAAAGGAACCAATCTGATAAACAACATTAACGGAAAAGTTGCCGGAGTAAGCATTACTTCTTCTTCCTCAGGAATTGGCGGATCCGCAAAGGTTGTTTTACGTGGAAATAAATCCGCTTCAGGAAGCAACCAGGTGCTTTATGTTGTAGACGGTGTACCCCTTAATAATAACTCTATCGGTTCCCAACCGGGGAACGTATTCGGGGGGGAACGTGATTCTGGAGACCCAATTGCTTTGATTAATCCAGATGATATTGAAAGCATGTCCGTGCTAAAAGGAGCATCGGCAGCCGCCTTATACGGAAGTCAAGCAGCGAATGGTGTCATTCTAATTACAACAAAGTCCGGAAAAAATGGTCGTACAACTATTGATTTCTCGAGCAGCGCGCAAATCGAAACACCCGCTACATTACCTAAATTCCAAAATAATTATGGTCAAGGAATGGATGGGTCCGAAAACCTCAATTCTGTTAACAGCTGGGGAGAGACGATGGCTGAAACATCAGAAGACCAAACACCCACGTTTTTTAACACCGGAACAAACTTCACAAATTCGCTAAGTCTTTCAAAAGGTAACGAGCAAATGCAGACCTATCTATCTTATGCTAATACGACTGCAAAGGGACTACTACCGGAAAACAAACTAAATAGGCATAACATCAATATCAAGCAAACCGCCAACTTCTTTGATGACCGCTTAAAATTACAAGGAGGAGCTAACTACATTCAACAGAAATTAGAAAATGCACCATTAACTGGTTTTTATTTTAATCCGATCGTCGGATTATATTTAATGCCACGAAGTTTAGATCTATCCAGCTATAAAGAGTTCGAAACGTTCGATCTTGCGACTAATAAATACGCACAAAATTGGCATTCACTGGGCGATAGCGAAACCACGCAACAAAACCCATGGTGGATTCAAAATAGAAACCAGACGACGTCGAACAAAAATAGATTGATCCTAAACGGAAGCGCTCAATTTAAAGTTAATGATTGGCTAAGCCTGCAAGCGCGGGGAAGCATGGACCAGACCCATGAGTTATATGACAGAAAAGTATATGCCGGCACACAGTCTATTATCAGTCAGAAAAACGGAACGTATAATAACTCTAACATTAAGATTACACAAAAATACGCTGACTTCATCGCCAATTTTAACTCGCAAATAACCGACAAAATAAAATTCACAGGTTTAGTTGGTACCAGTGTGACAGACTGGAACACGGAAGGTAATTCCTTTAACACGGGGTCTGAAGGACTAAAAATTGCGAATGTTTTTGTAAATCAAAATACAACTACACCGCTCACGACCACTGAGAGTAATAACCGCAGACAACTACAATCGGTTTTTGGAAGTGCGAATTTTGATTACGATGGGTGGTTATACCTAGATCTTTCCGCTCGGAACGACTGGTCTAGTTCATTAGCATTCACAGACTCTCCGTCCTTTTTCTACCCTTCGGTCGGATTGAGTGCAAATATTCATGAAAAGCTTCATCTACCCGACTTTATCAATTTCATGAAAATACGTGGTTCTTACGCCGAGGTAGGTAATGACCTCCCAGCGTACAAGAGTTATTTACTTAACTCCTTTGGGAATTACGGAAACGTTAACATGAACACACTGACTTCTCTAGCGGCCCTAAAGCCTGAGATTACTCGGTCCATTGAAGCGGGAACAGAGATTAAAATGTTCAACAACAAAGTAGGGGTTGATTTCACTTATTATAAAACCAACACAAGAAATCAATATTTCGAGATAGCTGCCAGCGAAGCTAGCTTATTTGGCACCTATGCGATCAATGCTGGAAACATCCAAAATCAAGGTATCGAATTATTAGTGAATTACGATGCGATCCAAAATGAAGATTTTTCTTGGAATACCGCGTTAAATTATTCAAAGAACAAGAACACGATTATTTCATTAGACGATCGTATTAATGAATTTTCCTTAACGGGAGAAGGTCGTAACAATTATGCTTCCAAATTCAAAGTAGGCGGGTCATTCGGAGATATTTACGGAATTGATTTCCAACGCGATGACCAAGGACGCATTCTACTAAGTGATGAAAATGTACCGTTGAAAGGGTCTGAATATGTGAAGCTTGGAAATGCAAATCCTCAATGGCAAATGGGATGGAGTAACACGTTAAACTACAAAAATATCGGATTATACTTTTTAATCGACGGAAAATTCGATTATGATGTGTTGTCGGTTACAGAAGCGGTGATGGATGGCTATGGAGTTTCCGCTCGGACAGGCCAGGCCCGAGATGCTGGAAAAGTAGCGATCGACGGCGTTAACGCCGCGGGGGAATCGGTATCAGCGGTTGATCCGCAAACTTGGTATACAACCGTTGGAGGGATTGGTCCAGTTACCAGTAACTACATGTATAGTGGTAACGCAGTACGATTACGTGAAGTAGCCCTTTCTTATAATTTCAAGATCAATAGTAAATTCGTTAAAGGTGTAAAAGTCGCAGCAACGGGACGTAATCTTTTCTTTATCTATAAAGATGCTCCGTTTGATCCAGAAACCTCTATGTCGACTGCAAATGGCCTAAGTGGTATCGACATCTTTATGATGCCATCTAGCAGAAGTTATGGTCTGTCGTTAAATGTTAATTTCTAATCCGTTTAATCATGTTAATTAAGAATATTAAAAACACAAAAAAATATATATTGCCTGTAGTGCTTTCTGCAGGGTTTGCGTGCTTATTCAATAGCTGCACAAAGAGTTTTGAAGATTACAACACCAATAATACTGGTGTAACTCCGGAAGATTTGCAAGGCAACAACGAAAATTTAAAACTGTATTTTGCAACAGCTCAACGCGCCATTAAGAATTTTTCGAAGATTGACCCCAATTCCTATCAGGTGCAACAAAACTTAATGGGTGACGTTTACGGCGGATATCTAATGAGCGCCAATCCATTTAACAGCGGGCAGAATAACATGAACTATGCATTGGTTAGTTCGTGGAATACTGAACCGTTTAAAGTCTTATATCTAGACGTACTAAGCCCCATCGACAAGCTCGAAAAAGCAGAAGTAAAAGCCACCTATCCCGCATTATGGGGATCTATCTTAGCGGTAAAGGTTCTAGCTACAAGCCGGGTAACAGATATATATGGACCGATCCCGTATAGTATTGTTGGAAAGAACACAGATACTAATATACCGTACGATTCTCAGGAGGACGTTTATACGCAAATGTTTGCCGAACTTGATGAGGCTGCCCAACTTCTCGAATCGTACGTCGATGGCTCCGCCGTCACCGAAATGCCTTCGAATCTGGATGAAATTGATCTGATTTATAGCGGTTCAGATAATAATGTTCGTTTCTCGAAATGGTTAAAATTCGTAAACTCATTACGGCTAAGACTAGCCATGCGCATCGTAAAAGTGAATCCAACATTGGCTAGGCAAGAAGCGGAAAAAGCCCTTTCAACCGAGCAACTTATTACGAGCAATGCTGATAATGCATCCGTTCGGATTGATCGTGAAAGCGGATTTTACAATGTGCTTGAATTTATTTCTAACAACTGGGGAGATATAAACATCAATGCTTCACTAGAATCCTACCTTTCGGGATATAAAGATCCTCGTATTGGAAAATACCTAGATAAGGCGACAAGCGACAAAATTAGTGGTTATAAAGGTATCCGTATCGGAGCAATCGGATTGGTTAAAGGAACGTATTCGAGTTATTCTACGATTAATTTCAAAGACGGAGCTTCTCCTTCGTTCCAACAGGCTACGGCACCTATCTTAATGACAGCTTCTGAAGTTTCATTTTTAAAGGCTGAAGCAGCGCTACGCGGATGGTCAAATTCAGGCGGGACGACGAAAAGTCATTATGAAAATGGAATTCAGTTGTCGTTCGATCAGTGGGGCGCTAACGGAGCGCAGACCTACATATCAAACAGCACAAACAAACCCAGCGCATACGTAGACCCTAATAACAGCAGGAACAACGCGCCAAGCCCTTCTGCAATAACGGTTAAATGGGATGATGCAGCAACGAATGAACAAAAATTAGAACGTATTATTACCCAAAAATGGCTCGCTTTATTTCCTGAAGGACAGGAGGCTTGGTCAGAGTTCAGACGAACTGGTTATCCAAAATTATTCCCTGTAGCACAAAATAATAGCGGTGGATTGATTGATACCGAAATTCAAATACGCCGAATTCCTTTTAGTCAAAATGAATATAACACCAATAATAGTGAAGTTCAGAAAGCAATTTCTTTATTGGGAGGTCCCGATAACGGAGGGACGAGATTATGGTGGGATGTAGAAAAAGGCAATTTCTAGTCTAACTCGGCCGCAATAATCGGACAGACTTTTTAAGAACAGGGGCTTTGTCAAAGAAATAATTGATAAAGCCCCTTTCTTATATCGTTATCGTCGTTCATTCGAATGCCTCTTTTATCAAGCATTCTTTGGCTCGTCGGATTCCTTATAGCATAAAACAATACAACCATCTAAGGCGCTAAATAATAGCCGACTCGACTTTTTTGAGTTTCGATATAATTTTACTTATTTCTCCATAATTATCGACCCCAACTTACATTTAATTGATGCTTGTCAGCATAACTTTTACCAAGCGTAAAAACTTCATTGAACAAAGCATCTATTTTTCGCATATCATTATTTTGTATCTTTTGTAAGATGGCTTGTTTCTCTTCTTCAGTCCCCTTCGTGTCACAAAGTTTTGCGTAAGAGATATAGTCGATTTTATAGACAGGAAGGACCGTTTCGAACAATTCTACTGTTTTTTCTTTTATAACTTTAGCATCTTCATCCGTCACATTAAGCTCCTTGATATCTCCAATTGCTTTTTCAATAACAACAATTTTAAAATCGACGATTTGCTTGGCTTGGCCGCCATTCCCTCCCCCCGCTGTACTCTCACTATCCAACCTTTTACCAAAAACATCTGGTGCAACATCACTTATTTGATTGGTGTTAAGTAGAACTCTTTCGAAAAATTTATCAGGGCTTGCTGATTGACAAGAAACCCAAAAAAAACCAATTAGGACTAAAATAAATAAACGGATTTTTCTCATTTTTTGAAATATTAGAATAGGCGCAAAGAAACTGAAACCAGTCAACAATAACAAGTCTATATTACGAAAAATGGCGTAATTTTTAATAAATGCTTCTTATAGAAATCTTAGAGATAATATAGACTTGTCCGGCAGATAAATGAGGATTTTGTTTTTCATATTTTGTGCTATTTATTGCCCCAATCTCTTTCCCGCGATAAGTTGCGGAGGTATGCTAACGCCAATTCTGAATCTAGCAAATCTGAAATCTGCTCTACCGGGGCACCTTTACTGTATAATAGAACGAAAATTCCTACGATGGAATATACAAGAGCTAACTATTTGAATGTTTGATCCATTTTAATACAGTTGAGAGCTATATGTCAGATAAATTTAGTTCGCAGCAAAAGTTATCGTATGGTACAAAACGTGAATATGTCGGTACAATTCTCCACATTCTAACATAGTCCGGAATTTCCGATAATTATCAAATAATTTACATCTATATGTAAATTATAACCACGAAAAACGGTTTATTTCCGATTTTACGATAAAAATTTTACATATTGGGTCTGCGCAAATAAAAATACGTCAGATTTTGGATACCGGCAGGTTCTATCCTTTAATCATCATTGAATTTTTTTTACTCAACAACTAATTGCAAAAAGTTAAGCATGTGTAATATACTGAATTAATAATTCCAAGTTAGGTTAGAATTTTCTCAATTCGCTTATCCGGAATTATCCACATCAAAGCAATCAAAAAATATACAGCAATACCCATCTGTGGATAAACAATCGTCGATCCGATACCTAACAAATATCCAACTACGGATATTAATTCTTTTCTTTGATTCCCCAATGATTTTGCCAAATTAGATTCTTTTCCTTCGAATTTTAAGGCAGCCTTTTCAACCATTGCAAAGGCTATACTACACAGTAACAATATGGCGCCATAAATTGCGACAGGGGCTTCGTCCGTATAATGCTCGCCCATCCAACCTGTTGCAACAGGGAGCAAAGACAACCAAAACAATAGATGAAGGTTAGCCCAGAGGATTGCTCCATTGATTTTCGTTATAGCCTGAAACAGATGATGGTGATTGTTCCAGTAAACACCTACATAAATAAAGCTTAATATATAATTAAGAATTTTTGGCAATAATAGCGAAATGCTATGGAAATCATCTCCATGGGGTACCTTCAGCTCTAAAACCATTATCGTTATAATAATCGCTAACACACCATCACTGAATGCCTCTAATCTTCCGGTCGTCATAGGTCAATTTGTTAAAATCTGTCTTTAAAATCATCCCGCACTATATCTATCCAATCAGGATGTCTTTTGATATACGCAAAAACCAAAGGGCAAAGCGGCACTAAGACATAGCTATTATCCTTCAGGTAATGTAGAGTTTTTTCAATCAAAGCTGTTGCAACGCCCCTTCCTTTAAGCTCCTCGGGGCTCTCAGTATGAATTAATGTGATGATATTACCTCGCTCTTTATAATCGATAAAAGCTGTATATCCCTCCACTATTAGTTCAAAACGATGACTATTCGTGTTCTTCTCAATTGATAGGTTGTCAAATGCTTGTTTCATATGCGTTGATTAGTATTAGGGGCCACTCAATTTCTTTCCAACATTCAAATAAAGGTATCAAAGTGCGCTGGTATTTCAAAGATAATACTGCTTTAAGGTCCGATCTGTCAATTTTGTGGAATTCATTATCGGTATACTAAGATTACCCGCAACCGAAAGCGGCTAAAAATTTGATCGCTTAACGATCAATCAGATATTTAAAATGTATTTTATACATTTAAAAAATTAATTTAACTTTAACTTCGAATAAAGAGAGAACGTCTCTAATGACTTCCCCCCTTATCCGTTATTAAATCTATATTATTAACCGTTATGAAAGATCTTTTCCTTCTTGTGCAGCTACTCACACTGTGTCTTTTTTCCCAAGGACAAACCATTACTGTTACAAGTCCCGATGAAAATCTCGTTGTCTCACTAACGCTAAATGAGGGAAAGCTATTTTATAATGCCTCTTTACGAGGAAATGAACTTCTTGAAGATTCTCCCCTTGGATTAAAAGGTGAAGCTGTGGATCTTAGTTCAAGTTTAAAATTAACGGATCATAAAATAGTACCCATTGCGCACAGCTACAACGAACCAAAAATTAAACAGAGCAGCGTTGAATATAAAGCCAATCAGCTTATCGGTTTATTCGAAAACGAAGCTGGACAAAAATTGGAGGTCATTTTTCAAGTAAGTGACAACAATATCGCTTTCCGCTATCATGTACCTCAGGTTGGTGAACCGGCGAACTTTAAGATTGCAGAAGAAGCAACTGGCTTCAAATTTCCAAAAATCACGACCACTTTTTTAACTCCTCAAGCACCTGCAATGAGTGGCTGGATGAAAACAAAGCCTAGTTACGAAGAAAAGTATATCGCCGATCAGGCAATGGGTGTTCCCTCTGAATATGGTTTAGGCTATACCTTTCCAGCGCTCTTTCATGTAGGTGATCGGGGCTGGGTTCTTGTTTCAGAAACGGGAGTAAATGGCCTCTATTGTGGGTCTAAGCTAAGCGAAGGTACAAATGAAGGTTTCTTTCAGCTTGCCTTCCCCGAACAAGGAGAAAACAACGGATTGGGAAGCGCGCAACCAACCATCGCATTACCTGGATATACCCCATGGCGCACCATAACACTGGGCAGCACACTAAAATCGATCGTCGAAACAACAATCTCCTTTGATGTGGTTAAACCGCAATATCTACCCTCCAAAACATATACCTTCGGCAGAGCAACATGGAGCTGGCTGGAATGGCAAGATGGTAGCATCAACTTTGACGATCAGAAGAGATTTGTTGATCTATCTGCAGCTATGGGCTATGAATTCACGTTGGTAGACAACTGGTGGGACTCGCGAATTGGAAAAGAAAAAATTGAAGAGCTGGCCCAATATGCTGCTGATAAGAATGTCGGATTATGCTTGTGGTATAATTCCAATGGCTACTGGAATGATGCACCCCAGGGGCCAAAGAACAGCATGAACTCCGCCACAGGTCGCAAGAAAGCGATGGCATGGATGCAGCAGATAGGAATCAAGGGCATAAAAGTTGATTTCTTTGGTGGGGATAAACAGGAAACAATGAAGCTTTATGAAGATATTCTCGCTGATGCTAATGACTATGGTTTAGTTGTAATTTTTCACGGCTGTACACTCCCTCGCGGATGGGAGCGCATGTATCCAAACTTTGTTGGCAGCGAAGCCGTCCTTGCCTCGGAAAACCTTATCTTCACCCAAGAAGCGAACGACGCGGAGGCATATAATGCTACTTTGCATCCTTTCATCCGAAACGCTGTGGGATCGATGGATTTTGGCCCCGTCCTTCTGAATAAACGACACGATAAAGCAAACAAGAACGGTAAAATCCGAAAAACGACGGAAACGTTTCAACTCGCAACGGCGATCCTTTTTCAAACACCAGTACAAAATTTTGGGATTACCCCAAATAATTTAACGGATATGCCTTCCCATGTGATAGACTTCATGAAAGACATCCCTACCACTTGGGATCAGACGGTCTTCCTAGATGGGTATCCAGGTAAATACGTTGTGCTAGCGCGCCGTCACGGTGAACAGTGGTATGTTGCGGCTATCAATGCCGAGAACCAAACCAAAACGATCGAATTATCACTACCGATGTTAAAAAATCATCAGGCGAAATTATTAAGCGACACCTCCACGGGCGACCCTCAGATTGAATCCGTATCTTTAAAAAAGAAGAAGGGCGCCAAAATAAAATTAACCGTCCCTGCTGGCGGTGGAGCAATCATCGTTGGACAATAACAGCCGTAGGTAACGCTTGTGGGAAGAGAATGATGAATAAATGGCCGATATTATTATGGATATGCTTCTTGCAGGTAAGCCTGGCATTATGCCAACCAACCCCTGTAAGTGAGCATTTCGGTATACAGCAGGGCCTATCCAATCAACAGGTTCTAGATATTGTACACGACCAGCAAGGCTATACATGGATCGCCACTGAACTCGGCCTCAACCGGTTTGCAAGCGGACAATTCAAGTCGTACTACCAGTCTGAAAAGATGGATGGATCCGCTATCAATAGCAACGAAGTAAACACTTTATGCCACGACGAGGGAAAACTATACATCGGCACACGCTCTAACGGATTAAATGTCCTTGACCTAAAAACAAACAGATTTCTATATTATTTGCATGATTCCAGCGATACAAACTCTATTGCGACGAACGACATTACGGATATTTTGAAGGGCAAAGAGCAACAGCTCTGGCTGGCAACCTATCACCGAGGCTTGCAGCGTTTTGATAAAAAGACGAAAAAATTTACGCGCTTTAACACCGAAACAATTCCAAACTTCCCAGAAAACGGAATATGGTCGCTGGAAAAAGATGGCAAGGGGCTGCTTTATATAGGGCATGTAAACAAAGGCATGACGGTCTTTAATCCTATGACCGGCACTCTAGTAAATTTCAATGTGGACAATACCAGAGGCGCCCTCCCGGACAACGAGGTAAAAGCCTTATTCCGAGATAAACGTGATAATATCTGGATCGGTACGCGTCGAGGTCTTGCATTATACGATCCACGAACACAATCGATAAGCCAGGTACATCTAAACGGAGGTAAGAAAAATAGTAATGAGCCGTTCGTTTATTCCATTAAGGAAATAGATAACGAAATTTGGGTGGGCACGGAATCTTCTAAGCTGTTTATTATTAATCCATCAACACGCATCCAGGATACCTACAGTTTCCGCACGCTGGATCTTAAAAGAGGAAATAACGCATCGATTCAACAAATAACACCGGATAGATTTGGAAATATATGGGTTGCCATATATGGGAGCGGCGTAGACTTTATCAGTCATGTGCAGCCTTTTTTCCAGATTTTTCCACCTATGGACAAAAGTGGAAAGCCGAGCCTTTCTCCTTTATCGCCAGTGGTCGGTATCGTTCAGCAAAGGGATCAGCAAACCATGTTGGTAACCGAAGGTACTGGCATTATTCGGCTTGATGCTCAAGGAAACTTATTAAAGCAGCTAAACGATCGAAGCGGACTTGGCGACAACTTTTTATTCTCCTGCTTTTCCGATCAAAATAACGATTTATGGTTAGGACCGCGCCAAGGAGGGGTCGTACGGTATAATAGCGATAATAATAATTGGCAGCAGATTGATTTAGGAGAGAGGGTCACAGAGGTAAGAGCTATTATCCAAACCCGAGATAAGCAGTTATGGATTGCTGCCAAACAGGGTGTTTTCATTTACAATGTCCAAACGAAAAAATCTAAAAAACTACTGATCAACGATCCGATGCTCGGTGACTACGCTCCGCGTACACTCGTAGAAGATAGCAAAGGTAATGTGTGGATAGGCACGTACGGCCAAGGTTTATATATCTATAACGCCGAACAAACGCTCATAAAACGACTTTCGGGTGACGATGTATTAAAGAGCAATACGATCAACCACCTGTACTCCGATAAAAATAATAACATCTGGGTTGCAACCAATGAAGGCATCGCCGTACAGGAGGTCGGCCTTCCCATCGGACAGCTGCGCATCCTAATGCCTGAAGGTGCCGATGCCTGGCACATCATTAACGCCATCAGTGAAGACGACAGCGGGAGCATTTGGTGCTCAACTAAATCGGGTTTAATCCGGTATCTACCTTCAGAAAATCGCTTTCTACTGTACGACGAATCTTTCGGGATACCCGTCGGCGGTTTTGTAAATGGTAGTGTGATGAAAGATTCCCAAGGAAAGCTTTATTTCGGAATGCAGGACGGATTATGCTATTTTAAACCATCTGAAATTCCATTGGACTTACCTTCATCGCCGATTTTCATCAGCCGATTTTCTGTTTTTAATAGCGGTGAAACGCGGCCACAAGAAGATAAATTTCCTGCCAGTACGCAAAAAGTTGTACTCAGACATAACGAAAATAGCTTCCGTGTAGAATTGGCGGTGATGGACTACGGACTCCATGAGCTCGTTGAATTCAGCTACATGCTGTATGGCCATGACGCGGATTGGTTGTTTTTGGCTAACGAGCGAAATCTCGATTTTCGAAATGTTCCCCACGGTAGCTACGAACTCCGTGTACGAACGCGCATGAAAAATGGAACATGGTCGGCGGACTATACCCAGCTGTTCATCGAGATCAAGCCTCCGTTCTATTTAAGTAAGCTGGCTTGGATTGTCTACGCCTCGATCATTGTTATAATAATCTGGGTACTTTTATTTTTATACATAAAAAAAATAAGAGCCGAAGCCGAGCTACAAATGATTGCGCACAAACACCTCCAGGACGAGAAGCTCTATAACGAGCGATTAAACTTCTATACAAACATCACCCATGAGCTACGAACGCCGCTTACGCTTATTCTAGGCCCACTGGACGACCTCCTACTAGACACAAAACTTCCTTCGCGCCAAAAGGTTCTGGTACGCACTGTCCAAAAGAGTGCGAACAGACTCTTCTCGTTGGTGAATCAATTACTAGAATTTCGAAAGGTAGAATCACAATACAAACCGCTAGTGCTCGAGGAAGGTTACCTCGGGGAAATGTTAAGCGATCTGGTTCAGAAATATACCGAGCTCAACACGAACAAAAACTTAATCTTTACCGCTGAGGTTCCGGAGGTGGATCATCGGACGCTATTTGATCCCGAAATTATCCAGCATATCATCGACAACCTGCTGAGTAATGCCTATAAACATACAAAAAACGGTTCCATTAAGCTTAGCCTAGCCTATGAAGTTAGCGGGTTAAGCAAATATTCGATCATAAAAGTACAGGATACAGGCGATGGTATTGGTCAGGAACACATCGAAAAAATATTCGATAAGTTTTATCAAATCCCCCGAGCGGAGGGGCATGGCACGGGCGTGGGTTTAGCAATAACCAAGGAGCTTGTATCCATCCACGGTGGTAAAATCTCCGTGGAAAGCGAGCTTAGCAGCGGTACAATCTTTACAGTTAGACTGCTTACCAACTCGGTAAAAGAAGAGACTACCAAGGCCCTACCCCCTCACACAGACCCTGAAATAACAAAAGAAGACGACAGGCCACCGATAATCCTGCTTGTGGAGGACGATCCCGATCTTCGAAACTACCTCACTGACATCTTAGGATCGCGGTACGAAGTTCTCTGCGCCCAAGATGGAGACACTGGCCATGCGCTCGCTAAAAAGCACGTTCCGGATCTAATTCTCAGCGACGTGATGATGGCCGGTGCCGACGGTTATACGCTGCTGAATAAGCTGAAATCAGAACGGGACACCAGTCATATCCCCGTAGTATTCCTAACGGCGAAGGATACGGATATTGACCGCGAAAAAGGGTATGCGATGGGAGTAGATTCTTATCTCACCAAACCTACTAGTGCAGCTGTTTTGTTTAATCGTATCGAGAACCTCCTTAGCAAGAAGAAGGCTACCTATGCAGAAATATTCAGTAAGCTTGCTGAAAGCAGCAACGTTGATTCTCCCAAAGAAGATTCTATAGGGCAGGATCCCTTTCCAGAGAACGCCTTTGTGCAAGATTTTGTTACAATCGTTCGCGATCATCTGCAAGATGACGTCCTTGATGCTGCGAAACTCGCAGAAAGGATGAATATGAGTCAGTCGACCCTCTACCGTAAGCTAAAAGCCCTAACAGGTAAAAATATAAATCAGTTGGTACGTAAGGTACGGCTACATCGAGCTGCTGAACTTCTTCGATCAGGACAATATAATATCACAGAAGTTAGTTTTATGGTCGGCATGAACAGCGCTGTTTATTTCCGCCAGTGCTTTAAAGAAGAATTCGGAGTATTACCGTCGGAGTTTCAAAAACAGGAATCTACCCAAAACATAAATTAACCAGATTCAGACTGGCTAACAACCTTGCCCGTCTAAAATCGGATCAAAATCGTCAGATAATGCATCTTGTCTCCAGCACCTGTTTATAAATAAGCTCGCACTTTCCGAATAACTGTCTTGTTCCCTCCGGTTATAACTATACACCCGGCGATGCACCTTTCAAAAAACCGGCATCTAAGGTGGCAAGCTTCCTCCTATCTCACTTAAAACATGTTTTACAGTCACTTTTGACGAAATAATATATGTTTTTTGACGGATTTGTATATGCTTTTATGTACTGAAGTAGGTTAAGTTTGATCTGTTATTCAATTATAAATCTAGTTAGCTTCAGAGCACGTAAAAGCATCACACTCCTACATTTCCTATGTACGAATGAACTCTCCGAGCAGCGCTAGATTGCATTATTTTAAAGTTCAATTATACTAACACATTATGAACAAACTAAAAATTGTATTCCTGTACATCCTGGTTTGGGTTGTCCCTACCCTGGTGTATGCGCAAAGAAAAATTTCGGGCCATGTTGTAACCTCCGAAAATAGTCCGATTTCCGGAGCTACCGTTCTATTGGAAGGTGGTACGCAGGCCACGACGACCGACGATTCGGGGCACTTCGAAATTAATGCCGATGATGGCGTACTGGTCGTGTCCTATATTGGTTATATCACCCAACGTGTGACGCTGGACAATAAAACCAGTTATCAAATTCTGCTCCAAACAGACGAACAAACCTTAGAAGATGTAGTGGTCGTGGGCTATGGTACGCAGCGTAAAGCGACCTTAACGGGGTCAATTTCCCAGGTTAAGGGAGAAGAGCTTGTGAAAAGCCCGCAGCCCAACCTATCAAATTCTCTTGCCGGCCGGTTCTCTGGCGTTATCATCAACAATCGTAGTGGAGAGCCTGGTTATGATGGTTCTTCCATTACCGTACGCGGTCAGGCAACAAATGGAAATAACGATGTGCTTATCGTCGTCGACGGTGTTCCCGGACAAGTGGGTGGCCTAGAACGCCTAGACCCAAACGATATTGAAAGCATCTCAGTTCTAAAAGATGCTTCAGCGGCTATCTACGGTAACCGAGCGGCCAATGGTGTCATTCTAGTCACGACAAAAAAAGGAAAGACAGGGAAACCAACGATTACCTATAGCGGTAACCAAGGTTTCAGCTCCCCTACCCGTATGCCAAAAATGGCTGACGCGGCGACCTATGCAACCCTGATGAATGAAATTGCTTATGACAATAGCGAAGAGGGAGGAATCAACCAAGTATACTCGCCCGAACAGATAGAAATGTTCCGTAATGGTTCGGATCCCGTAATGTATCCTAATACGGACTGGGCGAAGCAAACGTTAAAAAGTAACGCCCTTCAAGGGCAACACAATGTGGGTGTCTCCGGAGGAACCGAAAGCGTCCGCTATTTTATGTCCTTAGGAACAATTTATCAGGGAGGTCTCTATAAGGATGGTGCTACCAAATATAACCAGTATAATTTCAGGTCGAACCTAGAAGCAGATATTACAGATCGTTTTAAAGTAGGCCTTTCTTTGTCTGGAAGACAGGAAGACAGAAAGTTCCCTATAGCTTCTGCAGGTGATATTTTCCGATCTATCTACCGAGCAAAACCTATTGTAGCGGCATTTTACCCAAATGGCCTTCCGACTACTGGAATCGAGAATGCTAATCCTGCGGTAATGGCCACAGATTTAGCAGGAACGGTTGAAAATCCTAAACAGGTGTTCAACGGCATCCTGCGTGCAAGCTACGACCTTCCTTGGGTCGATGGGTTGTCAGTGGATGGCTTTCTGGCGGTTGATAAGTCCTCAAATTTTAATAAGAACTTCTCCAAGCCTTATTTGCTTTACAATTACAGTGCTGCTGATGATGCTTATAACAGTGTTATCGTCGGCGGGAACAATGATGCCGCGACGTTGATACAGGCACAAACAAACGAATCGCTCATAACCGGAAACTTCAAGTTGAATTTCGAACGTAACTTTGGCAAACATCATGTCAATGCTTTCGTGGGTTATGAACAGAGCAAGCGTCACCTTTCCTACTTCGACGCCCAACGATTCAACTACTTATCTTCGGAGCTTCCTGAACTCAGTCAAGGTGGATCAGCGGCTACCGATTACCTTAATTCGGGTTACAGCACCAACTATACCCGCCAAAGTGTGATCAGCCGTATTGCTTACAATTTTGATGAGAAATATATGCTTGAAGGGCAGTTCCGCGCTGATGGTTCGTCGATCTTTGCACCAAACAATCGGTGGGGATATTTCCCATCAATTTCGGCTGCTTGGCGTATCAGCAAGGAAGAATGGTTTAACCAAGAATCCATATTCAACGACTTAAAGATTCGCGCATCATATGGAACCCTAGGAAATGACAACGTAAACGGCTTTCAATATTTTGACAACTATTTGTTAATGTCCAACGGCTTTGTAGCTCTCTTAGATGAAGTGGGATCAATACAACCAAACATTAGGCTTGCGAAGCTCGCCAATCCGGATATCACATGGGAGACATCACGTAAACTAGATATTGGATTAAATGCACAGTTTTTGGAAAATTTCACTTTGGAAGCAATCTACTTCCAGCAGAAACGGGATAACATCCTGACTACTAGAAATGCTTCGATTCCGGCAACTTCCGGTATCGTTAACCCTTACGAAGGGGATCCTCTTGTACCTTCTGAAAATATTGGTAAGATCAATAGCAGCGGTATGGAAGCAACTCTAGGCTATCAAAAAACAGGCAATTTCTCTTGGGGAGTTTCCGGAAACTTTACATACGCCAAAAATGAAATCATCTTTATCGATGAAGCTAGCGGCACTTTAGAGCATCAGCGCCAGACGGGGCATTCTTTGAACACCTCGTTACTATATAATGCGATCGGTCTTAACCGGACCGAGGAAGATCTCGCGGGTTCACCACAGGCACCGGGAGCGAAAATTGGTGATCTTATCTATGAAGATTTCAACGGTGACGGCGAAATTACAGCGGACGATATGATCCGCTCGAAATACGGTAATATTCCGCGCATTACTTATGGATTAAACCTTATGGCTGCCTATAAAAATATCGATCTATCGGTATTATTTGCGGGCCAGGCGCAGGTCAGTCAGTATGTTCTGCCTGAGTCGGGTACTGTAGGTAATTTCTACAGCAGCTGGGCCGACAACCGTTACAATGCAATTAATAACCCAGATGGCGACTATCCCAAAGTCGGTGAACGCGCCTCATCTATGGTCAGTGGGGGTTTATTTAACAACACGTTTTGGTTAAACGATGCTTCATTTCTACGCCTTAAAAATGTAGAAATCGGCTATACTTTTGCAAGTGAATCCTTGTCTCGATTAAAGCTAGGAGGCCTTCGCCTTTATGCGAATGGCTTTAATCTACTCACATTCTCCAAAGTGAAAGACTACGATCCTGAAGGAAATAGCGGTAGCGGGCAGTTCTACCCACAACAACGTATCATGAACATCGGCGTAAATATTAAATTTTAATCTCGGAGGAACTTAAACATGAAAACATTCACAAAATATATAGCACTGCTTGTGGCAGGAATGGCTACCCTTGCTTCTTGCGATAAAAATCTTCTCGAAGTGACGCCTACGGACCGGATATCAACGGCTTCAATCGAATCTGACACCGTACTTCTCGAAGCATTTATTACCAATCGATATATTGGCGAACGGATCATCGGTAGCGAGGCTGATGGCACCAATCCGGGATTTGGCCGAGGGTTCGAATATGCTTTATGGGGATCAATAACAGACGAATCCATGTACACAAATGACGACAATACCTGGCTGATTGTCCGCGGGCAGCTGTCGCCCGAAAACATGGGAGCGGCAGGCTCACTGTGGGCACGCAGTTACCGGAGCATTCGCGAGTGCAATTATGCGTTGCAAGTGCTCTCAAAAATTGAGATTAGCGACTCACGCAGGCGCATGCTTGAAGGAGAGCTGCAATTCATCCGCGCGTTCCGTTACCACGACCTACTACGTAACTTTGGCAAAGTCGTGCTTATGGGCGATAGCGTCTACAACCTCTCGGATGACTTAGCGAGCCCTTCTCTTTTTGAGCGTCAATCGATCCAGGAAAGTATGGATTATATCTTAGCACAATTGGACGAAGCTGCACAGAAACTTCCCCTGAACAATTCAGGAGAATGGGTGGCCGGTCGAGCAACCAAGGGAGCAGCGCTTGCCGTGAAATCCAGACTGACTTTATATGCAGCCAGTCCGCTGTATAACGTAGGGAGTTGGGAAGATGCCACGCAGGCTGCAGCAGAGGTTATTGCATTAAACAAATACAGTCTCTTTGGTGGTGGCTACGGCAGATTGTTTTTAATTAACGATAATCCGGAAACAATTTTTGCCCGCTACTATACTAAAAATGCAAATCACGTTCACCTGGAGATCGCCAATGGTCCAAACGGTTACGGTGGATGGGGTGGAAACACGCCCTACCAAAATTTGGTCGACGATTACCAGATGAAAAATGGAATGCCCCCCTTCTTAACGAATGGATCGGTAAACCCTGCCTCCGGTTATGATCCCGCTAATCCGTATGCAAACAGGGATCCCCGCTTTGACGCGACGATTCTGCACAATGGCTCGGACTTTCGTGGACGCCAGATAGAAACCTTTCTACCGGGAGGACGTGATAGTCGTGATGGTTCGGACAATTGGAATACTTCCAAGACAGGATACTACCTGCGTAAATTCCTAAATGACGACTATCCTATCCAGAACCCTTGGGGCAATGCCGGCTTTCAGCCGTGGAACTACTTCCGTTATGCAGAAATATTATTAAATTATGCAGAAGCGGCAAACGAGGCATATGGGCCTGACGTTTTACCAGCGGGTGCTACCATGAGTGCGCGCCAAGCATTAAACTTGGTCCGCTCAAGACCTTCGGTAGAGATGCCTGAGATTCCGGCGGGCAGATCAAAAGATGATTTTAGAAAGGACGTTCGTTATGAACGCAGGGTGGAGCTAGCCTTCGAGGAACATCGTTTCTACGATGTACGTAGGTGGAAGATCGCCGAAACCACAGAGAATGTTCCTGCATATGGTGTCACCATCACTAAAAATGGAAGCACCTTTACTTACACGCGTAAGGAAGCGCTATCAGATCGCCGGTTTGAAGAAAAACATTACTGGCTTCCTATTCCGCGTGCGGAGATATTATCATCAAATGGTAAATTAGAACAAAATACAGGCTACTAATACAATTTTAAACGAATAGAAACATAAAAACCAGGTGTGGGAGCGTTCAAGGAGGCTCCCCACCCTAAATACCAATAGATGCAAAAAATAATAAGATCATTCCTAAGGAGCTCCGTTATCCTCACGCTTACTTGCGCCGTTATAAGTAGTGCGCTTGCCCAAGATTACAGATTCGGTCCGAGCGCCAAAGACTATGCTGGCTACCTCTTTGCATATTTTAAGGGCAACGCCGTAAAAGACGAAGCGGTATGCTTCGCTATCAGTACCGACGGTTATACCTATCGCGCATTGAATAGCAACAACCCTGTGTTGGACTCTAAATTAATAAGTAGCACTGGCGGTGTCCGCGATCCTCATATCCTACGAGGCCAGGACGGCAAAACATTCTTCATGGTTCTGACCGATATGACCTCCTCGAAAGGCTGGGACTCCAATAGAGCTTTAATATTGCTTAAGTCAAATGATCTTATACATTGGGATCATGCAATCATTAACATTCAAGACAGATACGCTGGCCAGCAGGATCTAAAGCGTGTGTGGGCGCCGCAAACCATTTACGATGCTGCAGCGGGAAAGTATATGGTTTACTGGTCTATGCAACATGGCCAGGGGCCCGATATTATGTACTACGCCTATGCCAATAAGGAATTCACTGATTTTGAATCCGAGCCGAAAGTATTATTTCGCCCTAGAAACCACAAATCGACAATCGATGGCGACATCATCAATAAAAACGGGCTATTCTATCTCTTCTACAAAACAGAAGGCGATGGTAACGGGATAAAGCTTGCATTAACCGACTCCTTAACTTCCGGAAAATGGATTGAGCAGCCCGGTTATAAGCAGCAAACGAGCGATGCTGTTGAAGGGTCTAGTATTTTTAAGCTTAACCATTCGGACAAATATATTCTGATGTATGACGTATACGGCAAAGGATCTTACCAATTTACCGAAACATTGGATCTTGACCAGTTCAAGGTAATTGACAAACAAGTGCGTATGGATTTTCATCCCCGCCACGGCTCTGTTATCCCGCTCACACGTGAGGAAATAAAAAAACTAACTGCTCATTGGGGCTCCCCGCAAGATGTGCCGCTATCACTAAAGAAAAATCCTATTATTGATGGCCATTACGCCGATCCGGACATCATATACTCCAACAAAATGGGCAAATATTACCTCTATCCTACAAGCGACGGTTTTGACGGATGGGGAGGTTATTATTTTAAAGCCTTTTCCTCCCCTGATCTTAAAAGTTGGAAGGATGAGGGAGTTATATTGGATCTTAAACGTGACGTCCCTTGGGGACCGCGTAACGCCTGGGCGCCAACAATTACAGAGAAAAAGATCCATGGAGAATACAAATATTTCTACTATTTCACCGCAGCTCAAAAAATTGGCGTTGCCGTCTCGAATGACCCTGCGGGTCCCTTCAAAGATTCAGGAAAGCCACTCATTGACAGCAAGCCAGCGGGTATTAAAGGCGGACAGGAAATAGACCCTGCAGTATTCAATGATCCAAAATCGGGTAAAAGCTTCCTATACTGGGGTAACGGGTATCTTGCCGTTGCCGAGCTGAATAAAGCTATGATTTCGATCAAGAAAAAGACACTCAAAGTAATTACACCCGACGACACTTTTCGCGAAGGTGTTTACGTGATCTATCGGGACGGACGCTATTACTTTTTATGGTCAGAAAACGACACGCGTAGTCCGGATTATAGGGTACGCTATGGCACCGCCAGTTCACCATATGGCCCGATAGATATTCCTGAGAATAATCTTATCCTACAAAAGGATACAACGCAGGGAATCTACGGAACAGGGCACAACTCCGTTCTACAGATTCCTGGTAAAGACGAATGGTATATTGTCTATCACCGTTTTAGCTATCCGGACGGGATACATATGGGTGATGCCGCAGGTTATAATAGAGAGGTGTGCATGGACACACTCGTCTTCGACCGGCACGGTGCGATATTACCGATCAAACCTACACATTAAAACCAGTAGAACGATTAAAAAAAGCATCCCAAACCGCAAAAACAATGAAAAAATTAATAAGAAAAATAACGCTACTCTCTCTTCTGTCAATACTACCCTTACTAACAATATTCGCCCAGCCCGGATTTGGTGAGGCGACACGGATTAATAAGGACTGGCACTTTCATTTAGGTGACCTCGATAGTGCTACCACAATCAATAGAGGCATTGGCAATGAAGATCAGCGATGGCAGCGGGTACAACTCCCCCACGACTGGAGTGTATCCCTTCCTCTTAGTCCAACCCTTGCAAGTGCAACGGGGTATCTTCCCGGAGGTATCGGATGGTACCAGAAAAGCATCCATATACCTGGCAGCGATAAGGGGAAACAGCTATACCTCTATTTTGAAGGTGTATACAACCGAAGCGAGGTCTTTCTAAATGGAAAATCTTTGGGAACACGTCCCAATGGCTACCTTTCTTTTAGCTACGATATAAGTCCAGCAGTGGAATACGACAAAGAGAATATCATCACCGTAAAAGTAGATCACAGCCAGAGCGCCGACTCCAGATGGTACACCGGATCGGGAATTTATAGAGATGTATGGCTTGTCAAAGCTGCTCCCATTCATATTGCGCAGTGGGGCGTCTACGCTTACCCTCAGCTCACGGGCAATAATGGGACGTTACAGGTCGAAGTCGAGCTTACTAATCAGGGTACTTCGGGCAAGCAAGCAACTGTGCTTTCTGAGCTGCTTGATCCTAACGGTAGGGTTGTTGCAAAAAAAACAGTTAAAACACTGTTAGGAACAAGCGTAACGGAAGCCGTGAAGCTGGAACTGACGGCGAAAAACCCGCAGTTGTGGGATCTGGAGAACCCTAATCAGTATACACTAAAAACAACTGTTTTGGTCGATGGGAATAAAACTGACTATTCGGAGATAAAAACGGGGTTTCGCTCGTTTACCTTTGACCCAGACAAAGGTTTCGCGCTAAACAACAAATGGATGAAGGTGAAAGGTGTATGTATACACCATGATGCTGGCGTGTTGGGCGCAGCGATGTATCCTGAGGTATGGCGGCGCCGACTTTTGACGTTAAAATCTATCGGGGTGAATGCCATCCGGACAAGTCACAACCCCCAGGCGAGCGCATTGTACGAGCTTTGCGATGAGCTAGGCCTGCTAGTCATGAACGAAGCGTTCGATGAGTGGGAGTTTCCTAAGCGTAAATGGCTTGAAGGATGGAATGTAGGAACTCCGGGGTTTCAGGGGTCCTTTGATTATTTCGAGCAATGGGGAGAACGTGATCTAGCTGATATGGTCAAACGAGACCGCAATCACCTCTCTATTTTTGCTTGGAGCATCGGCAATGAGGTCGACTATCCGAATGACCCCTACTCTCACCCAGTGCTTGACGGCGATGGAGCGGGTGGGTTCACCCAAGCGATGTTTGGCGGCTATAAAAAAGATGCCCCCGACGCGATGCGCCTAGGTGTTATCGCAAAAAAACTCGCTTCGATCGTACGCAAATACGATAGGTCTCGCCCTGTTACAGCGGGTCTTGCTGGCGTCGCTATGTCGAACCAAACCGAATACCCAGATGCGCTTGACATCGCAGGATACAATTACACCGAGAGCCGCTACCAAGAGGATCATAAGCGTTACCCTAAACGCGTGATCTACGGCAGTGAGAACAGGCATGACCTTGAAGCTTGGGCAGCAGTTCGCGATAATCAGCATATATTTGGCCAGTTTCTTTGGACCGGTATTGACTACCTGGGGGAATCCGGCAGATGGCCGTCACGGGGCTTTTATTCGGGGCTTCTGGATTTCGCAGGGTTTATTAAACCAAGAGGTTATTTCCGTAAATCACTGTGGTCGGATACTCCGATGGCCTACATCGGCTCCTATCCGGTGAACGATAGAAACAGATCCGATAATCCATCGATGGATGCATGGCCGGTATGGAACTATACGGAAGGGCAACAAATCCGTATAGTTTGTTACACGAACGCAGCAGCGGCCCGGCTAGAGCTAAACGGGAAACCGGTGGGTGAAAAAAGATCTCACGATAAAAAAACTGGCATTATATCGTGGGATATTCCTTACGCTGCAGGCAAGCTTGAGGCGATTGGACTCAATGACAAGGACGAAATAATTACGCGCGATCATATTCAAACATCCGGACGTCCGGCAGCTATTACCTTGGTAAACTCCACGCCACTTACAATAAAAGAAAATGGCGGTGTGGCACAAATCGAACTGCAAATAGTTGACGAAAATGGAATTCCGGTAGCAATAGCGGACGATGAGATCACTTGTAAAGTCATTGGCAATGCCCGGCTACTAGGCCTGGAAGCCGGAAATAATTCCGACATGGGCGACTATACGGATAACCGCCAGCGTGCGCATCATGGAAAGATGATTGTCTACATTCAGTCCACAGGAAACCTCGGGAAAGAAACAGAAATTCAGTTTACTGCTCCATGGTTAAAGCCAGTGAACAAAAAAATAAACCTAACTGGGCAATAAGCTCCTATTATTACGGGTAGTTGCAGAACTGCCCGTAATAATTTATTATAGGTTTCTCACAATTATGATGTTCGATCACATTCAATGGTTCACTAGAACTACTCCTTCGATATTGATGTAGCACCCCACGCTTGCTTTTTCTGACATGCAATATTTTAGGTCAGCATATCTAGTTTTGCTATGGATTCGATTATTTTAAGAGATTTGGCATTGCGGACTACGAGTATTTAAATACTGGTATCTTACCCACACAGAACATGTTCCTACTTGAATAATCTACCCTTTTTACCAGCGATATTACCTAATTTTTGTATAAATTAGACAATTAATAGAATTATGGCAATCGCAATTAAAAATGTTCCTGTATTAAAAGGATCGGAAGCTCTTAGCTTTGAAACTAGAGCGAAGGCTTCTATTGCTCAAAAAGCTACCATTAAGTTTACTGAACAGCTTCAAATATCCTCAAAAAGGCTAAAATCTAAAATCATCCTCGTGAGTTTTCTTTACGAAAAATGCACTTTTAGGTCATATACCTTAGCAGATATGACTCTAGTTTAAACGTATAAAGTTAGGCTCTTTTTTTTATTAGTTATCAGCTTTCTTTCTGCCGTAGTGTACACATAACCGTGTGCATTCACTTTTTCAAAATCTTCACATCCCGAATACTGTCTTTTGTTCCTACAAAAAAATCTCCCGTAAATTCTACGGATAGCTTTGGTAGTCTATCTCGTTCTATTACGAGATATCCAGCGCTTCCCATTAAATTATCCAACATTAGATACTTCGGTGAAAAGTCAATTTTTTCAGCCAACAACGAACCATTTAACCAAACAATACTCCAGTGTTCATAGTCTTTATCGAAAATCTTTTCTTTGGACTCTTTTGACAATGAAAGTTCTTCCGATAATTTTGCTCTGGCAACTTCGTTACTTAGAATAATGACTCTATCAAAATCCAAGCAATCCAGATCTAGATCAATTGAATCGCCAGCATTAATAGTCGTGATTTTACTTTTTAAAATGTTTGCGCAATTAAGATCTGTACCGTCTTTCATTTTGTTTCCCTTGCAGGCGGCAAGACTGTAGAGAAAAAGCAAAATACCGATACTATAAAACAATTTATTTCCCATAATGTCGGTTAATTTCCAGAACATTGCTCAGATCCATCATACACAAAATCACCGATTGGTTCAGTGGGCAATGGAACATCACCATTAAAACCAACTATTATAATTTCACCATCTGCAACTGCTTGATCAAAAATATTCATAAATTCATGGATGTTTATAGTGTCATATGAATCTCCATAGTTTGCTCCCCATTGATTGTTATTTATATCCATCGCATACTCTGGCTAGCACAATCGGTGCGGATTGTTCATGCGCTATTCCTAGCTCAATTGCGGCATTCTTGCCAAACGCGTTTGCATTTAACGCGGTGAAAAGTGCGTGCCGTAAAGCGTCACCGTAACCATTATCGAAAAAAGTGAAATTTTTTGTTTGCATAATGTATTTTATTTAAAAAAAATCCTTTGTCGACTATACATTGAATTTATTCCGTTTATTGTCTTTGTATAGTTGCCATCGGCAGAGGGTATCCTTTTTTCGTTTTATGGCATACACTGAAAGTTTAGTCCACAAAACCCTTCTCGTGAGATCCTGAGTATCTATTGCGACTTAACTTCAGTCAGTATTATAAATCCCTGATTACACGTAAAACTAACCGATACACCGTGTGGTTTTGTCCAGTTCTTTTTATCTCAATGGGGACATATGCAAAAAAAAAGAATTATTTTAAATTTGTGATCGGATCAAATTATTTTTTTGTTAATTCTTTGTACATAGAATACGCTCCCACATCGAAATGCGAGTTTTCTAAACAATATAGTCTAAACTGATAATGAGATTTGTTTAGGTGTACCGCATCTTATGCCCTTGGAACATTTAGAAAAAAATTCACCTATCAGAAAAGTACACGAGCTATGTACGATATTGAGCAAAGCTTGCATTCCATAAAAATCCACATGACATGATTCTTGTAAAGAAGCCGAATTTCCCCCTGAGCAGTCTGCTGTGTATTTGTGACAAAGGAAATCTGTTCCACAACACCTTTAATTGATCCGAATCCATTGTAAGGATAATTGTCCAGTTTGATTATGACATCTTGTCCTTTTTCAACCTTTCCTGCGTTTATTTAAGGTAGAAGCACCTGGACTTCGATTTTGGCATTCACTAGAACGATAGAAAAGACCGGTTCACCAGCCTTCACAAAATGACTGTTGCTCCAGAAGTTCAGATCCTGGACGCTGCCGCAGTACGGACTTTTAAAAAGCTAAAACCTTTTTGTTAATCGAGAAATGTATAAAATATTTTACACTCTTTGTGATAAAAAAAGAGGGGTGAACTTTGAATTGCCATGAATTTCCCCTATTATTGCGTGATTTAAACTAATTCTAAATAAGAAGCAGGAGATGGTTCGTAGAGAAAAAGATTACCTCGCCGCAATTTATTCGGCAATTGCGGTTTTAATATTTTTGGCAAATACAAATTTATTAGCGCAATCTCCCACCACTACTATACAGAGCGACACCCTTAAACAGTTGAAAGTAGACGAGGTTCAAGTGACCGGTAAAACGAGCATTAGAAAGACCAAGGAACAGGCGTTTAACATCAACGTTGTCGATGCCAAGCAACTTTATAATTCGTCTGTTGACCTCAATCAAATATTAAACCGAACTTCAGGCGTCCGCATTCGCGAAGATGGAGGCATGGGTTCTACTTTTAGCTTTTCATTAAATGGCTTTAGTGGCAGGCAAGTGAAGTTCTTCCTTGACGGTCTGCCAATGGACAACTTCGGATCGTCACTTACCTTGAACAACTTCCCGGCGACAATGGCAGAGCGAATTGAGATATACAAAGGCGTTCTCCCTGTACACCTTGGAGCCGACGCACTGGGGGGAGCAGTTAATATTGTAACGCGTACCAATGCTAATTTCCTCGATGTTTCCTACGGCTATGGATCGTTCAATACCCATAAAGCCAGTATTAACGGTGCATTTACAGATGCCAAAACAGGTTTTACCGTTCGAACAAATGCGTTTTACAACTATTCGGATAACAATTATAAAGTCACCGTAAACCCAATAGACCTAGTCTCCGGGCAGAAGGGCCCCGAGCAGGAAGTTGAGCGGTTCCACGACACCTACAAATCCATCGCAGCGCAGGTTGAAGTTGGCGTGACCGGCCGCTCGTATGCCGACCACTTGCTATTTGGTGCCATGGTAGCAGGCAATAACAAAGATATTCAAACAGGAATCACCATGGAGCAAGTATTCGGTGCAAGAACGACAACGAGCTCCTCAATTATTCCGACATTAAAATACAAAAAATCAGACCTTTTTTTAGATGGCTTAGATCTTACGCTGTTTAGTGCTTATAATATTTCAAACAACAATTTTGTGGATACCACCCGGTTACGCTACAACTGGCTAGGAGAAACAGCGCCTACAACGACGGCGGAACTATCACGCACGCAACTTAAAAATCGTGACAAAGAAGCCCTCACTTCGGCGAACCTGACGTACTCACTAAACAATAGTCACGCGGTATCGTTGAATTACACACTAACCGATTTTCAGAGAAAATCCAGTGATGAGGAAAACCCCGATAATATTACATTTCTTATGCCGCAGGGACTCCGTAAGCAGACCATAGGTCTATCCTGGCAAGCGACCTACAAGCGTTTTACTTCTACGGTATTCGGTAAGTTATATGACCTGCATGCAGAATCTTTCGAAGATGTTTCAACAAATACGGTGGCGGACTACGTCCCAACGACGCTAAATCGGACACATGCCGGATACGGTGCCGCAACCGCTTATTTTATCACACCACAACTTCAGGCGAAAGCATCGTATGAGCATACCTACCGGATGCCCGAGGCAGTTGAGTTGCTAGGTGATGGCCTATTTGTTCGCCGCAATGCGAACCTAAAACCTGAAAAGAGTGACAATCTGAATATTGGAGCGCTTTATAGCATAATTCCAACAGGTCCTCATAGGTTGAATTTTGAAGGAAGTTTTATCTTTCGTAACGCGAAAGATTATATCCGGCAAGACCAGCAACAGGTTCAACCTATCGATCGCCAGTTCATCAATGTCGGTAATGTGCGCACGACTGGAGCAGAGGCAGAGCTAAGCTACGTATGGAATAATAAACTATTTGCAAGCGTAAATGCTACATTTCAGGACATCATCGACCGCACAGAGTTTCTGGTGAGTGAGAATTTAACGGGAACGACGACCAGTCCCAATTTAAATTACGGCTACCGGTTGCCAAATATGCCTTACCTTTTTGGAAACGCAAACATTGGTACGCGGCTACACCCCACGCCTAACGATAAAAATACGTTAAGTCTAAATTATGGTCTTAGCTATGTCGAAAAGTATTATTTTACCCCCAATCAAATTGGCCAAAATAACCACGATATTATCCCGAGGCAAATATCGCATGACCTGTTTGCCGACTACTCAATCAACGATGGCAAATACGTTATTGCTTTAGAGTGCAAGAATATAATGAATGAAAAATTGTACGATAACTATTTACTTCAGAAACCAGGACGCTCTTTTTTTATCAAGCTTCGATATTTTATAACTCAATAAATTATTTTAAACAGACTATACAGTGATGAATACTATTAAACTAAAACAAATCTTCAGAAATAGCTTATATGCCGTTCTAGCAATATCGTTAACCGCCTGTAGCAATAACGACGACCCGGCTCCAGCACCTACTGATGGGAACGTCTTTACGTTAGGCTTAGGTGTAACTACAACCGAAGGAACTACAAACTACGTTCTCCAGACCAACGACTTGATGAGCGGTAAACTTTCCTTGATGAATGCGGGTTTTCTGCAAGATGGTTACCGTGATTTCACTACGGTGGGTAATTATTTCTTTAGCATCGGAGGATTAGGCTTAACAGATGTAAACACATATTTTGTAGATGCTTCCAACGAAGTAGCAGTCAAAACGGGATTAAATCTTAACGCAAGGGTTACCGATGCTCAGGATATTGACGGCACTGGAAAAACGCTACTGGCCGTAACGCTACCGGCAAATCCGACCGACGGAACGGACATGTCCTTTTTAACTATAGACGCCGCTTCAAACGCAATTACCAGCACAAAAAAAGTTAGCGTTAACAAGGACAACTTCCCCATCGGCGATGAGTGGATGTTACATACTGGTATCGCCGTTCGAGGCGATAAAGCTTTCCAAACAATCGTACCGTTTGACGCTGTGGGATGGAAAACATCAAAAACAGATAAGGCCTATGTAGCCGTCTACAGTTATCCTGAGTTCGAGCTGGAGAAAATAATCGAAGATGACCGCAGCGGTCCAGCGGGTGCTTTCGGTACGCGCTCTGGTATTTTTGCAACTGAATCGGGGGATGTGTATACGATATCACATAGTGGATACGGTTATACCCAACGGACAAAAGAGCCTGCAATATTAAAAATCGCAGCGGGTACCTCGGAATTTGACCAAGATTACCTGTTCGAAACTGCAGAGGCTGAAAATGGCGGACGTATCGTTCATGCAATATATGTGGGCAACAACAAGCTATTTGCCACTGTAAGCGCAGGAACTCAGGCTACGCAGTGGGCAGATGAGAATCTAAAATTTGCGATAGTAGATTTAGCAGAGCAGACAATTACAGCAGTTGCTGGATCGCCAACCTTTACAGGTAATGGCGGACGAAGCTTTGCTGCGTTTCACAGAAATGGTAAGGCCTATGCTTCCGCCAGCGTAAACAATATTCTTAATATTTACGAAATCGACATAGCAAACGCATCAATCCGTAAAGGAGCACAAGTTGATGCTTCTTTTGTTGGAGGCTTGGGACAGATAAAATAAAATAGGTAACATAGGTAATCCGATGTCTTTAAATAGGCTTCGGATTATGTTTTTGATATGAAAGGTAAAACAAAAAATAAAAGTCTAGCGAGACGTTTCAACGACCAAGTACACCTATGGGTGGGCCTTATTTCAGGGGCAATCGTGTTCATTGTCAGTATTACCGGCTGCTTCTACGCTTTTCAACAGGAAATTAAAGATGCGCTAGAACCATGGCGGTTCGTTGAAGCACAACAAGTAGGATATGTTCCTCCCAGTGTACTTCTCGACACGGCTGCTAAATATATACCTAATGCGCAGCCTAGTGGTTTAACCTATGGTAGCGAAACTGGCGCCGCTGCTGTAGGATTTTCCGGCACCGAAAACGGGAAACGAACGTTTTCTGTGGTTTTTATGAACCCCTATACAGGAGAGTTCCTCAAAAAGCAGCAGACCGTAGGTGGCCCCGAATTCGACTTCTTCCGATTCATTATTGATGGCCA
>NZ_JABMCQ010000100.1 GCF_013179575.1 Sphingobacterium shayense
TTTCCGCTATCGAAAAATTTTTCATAACCAATAAACGTTTTGCTTCTAACAAAACACGATTTCGAATCAGTTCCCCCGCCGAGTATCCCAGTTGCTCTTTGGTTACTGCATTGAGATGATTGGGCGTTATATAGAGTAGAGACGCATAGTCCTTAGGTAACTTAAGCGTCTTAAAATGGATTTCGATCAAATCCATAAAATTTCTGAGCAAAGTGTGGTTAATTTTATTTACTTCTCCCTTTTGTACAGGATCTCTTTGTTTTTCTAAAACATGAAATAAATATAAAAGCGAGACACGCCCAAAATCTAAATCACGCATATTCTGACGTAAACGCTCAAATATATTTAGTACAGAGGCACGCTGATCTTCTCTTATTGTAAACACATCATCTTTCGAACGTCCTGAAAAAAACGAAAAAAAACCAACATGCTCTGATCGAACGAGAAAAGTTTTAAAGAGATCTTTATCAAAGTTTACGATATATCCGTCAGTCCCTTCATCAAAAGCCCAAGTATGTATCTGACCTGGCGACATAAAATAAATACGCCATGCCTCCACGTCAAAAGCTTCAAAATCTAACGAAAATCGGCCTGACCCTTTCGTGAACAATAAAAAATGGTAAAAATTATGTCGATGGGGAAATATCAGGTCACGATTTCGTTTCAAATACCCGGCTAAGTCTTCGACCAAAATTTCTTTATGAAATGGCCCTGAAACCGTACATTGCTCAATAATAGGTATTTTTGAAACCATACACAAAGATACCACAGAGCGGTATTACTGTATAGTACATTTACACCATTTAATGGTATTTTTTACTTCAGAACACTAAAAAAGACCAACAACCGACTTTTTGTGACAGAAAATTCTAAATTTAACACATATCGATGGTAACATCGGAGATTCGATGTTTAAGCTTCGAGCATATCAAACATTCTTTTTATCTACCGTAATTCTAAGTTCTATCAACACAGTTAAATAAGTATTATTAAAGGTCATTAATCGGCATTGAAAAAATCATTAACTTTAACACATGTCATTACACAAAGATTTAGATCTAAAAGAAGCTGTTTTAAAACTTTCTCAAAAAGAAAAGGATAAATTACTCGTCCGATTGGTCGGAAAAGACAAAATGTTAATGAAACAACTTCACTACCAGCTCCTTGAAGGAGAAGAAAATCTAAATGAACGAATTGAGATACTTAAATCCACTCTGTGCGATCTCTTTAGAAATATGCAAAAAGAGAACAAGACTAGTCGCAGTTACAACTTCGAGAAGAACTTAACTGCAAATATTCGCCGCGCAAACGGCCTTGTCAACGAACATGAAAAAATAACCAAAGATAAGTTTAGTGATGTAGAATGTCGACTGCTCGTATTAAACGAAGTTTTCGAATTATATCCGAATCTTTTTAGTCCAACATCTTACTACAGTTCCCCGAAACTCTTAACCTACATACAAACTCGCGTGCGATCAGTCGTAACTAAATACGAAAAACTACATGAAGATTTTCAATTTGACCTCCGTAGTCAATTTCAAAATATGATTGATTTTGCCATCGAGCATAATTTGGATTAAATGACACTGGATGGATACGTTTTAAAACTGCACTGCACTGTCGTTAATTTCGAACTTCTTATCTGTCAATAGTTGATACACCTCTGCTGCAGCTAAAATTGCCGGCCCGTAACTATGCGCCGCAAACTTATTGATCGGTCTGTGATAATAAAATGCTGGATCAAAACCCATGCCCGTACCTACACAAGTTCCTTCAATTTGACCATCAAAATTAATTTTCGAGCTCACGGCATTCCAAGCTTGCAAAACCATGGGACCGTATGCTTGCGCATTCAACCAACCTGCATTAATTCCCCGTGCAATACAATAAGCATATATCGCGGTTGCTGACGTCTCCAAGTACGAATCGTTCCGATCTAGCAATTGATGCCAAAATCCAGTACCGTGTTGCAGGGCCGCCAAGGCTTCAACCTGTTGCCGATACTGCTTAAGCAGTCTCTCTCTCTGCGGATTGTCTTCCGATAACACATTTAAAATTTCAACTTTTGTCAGGAGCGCCCATCCATTGGCACGAGCCCAAAAAAACGTAGGGTGCGGTTCCATCCCCTCCACCCATCCATGTCGATACAAACCTTTTTCTGGTATAAACATTTTCTCCGAGAATAGCCAAAATTGTCGAAACACCTCGTCAAAATATCTTTGCTCTCCGCTATACTTTCCCATCTGTACAAGTGCTGGCAAACTCATATATAAATCATCTAACCAAATTGTATTTTTCAAGGGCCTGTTTCTCGCTAAGATCCCATCCGATAACCGAAACTCCTTATTTATAATGTAATCGACATAATTTTTTATAATTGAATCATAGTCCCCGGCAGATTGTTCGAAATTTTGCGCCTTAATCATCGCAGCGCACATTGAACCTGCGTCATCCAATGCCTCTGGATTAATAACCGAGTGTACAGGCGATCGATAACCTCGATTAGCTTGTTCTAAATCTTTAAATTTGGGAAGTACCTGTGCTATAAAAGCAAGCCTATCATGTGTATAGTTCGAAAACTTCTGGTCTTTGGTCACTTCGGTAGCGCGCAGCAATGCTCCATAAGTCACGCCCCATTCATAACTAATTAAACGAAAATCTCCCTTCTTGAACACTGTGGACGTATCAACTAGTGTGAGGTCGTCTATTGTTACTTCGCTATCCCTGGTCACCAGAGTAGTTGGGGTTACATTATCTAGATAACGATATATTTTGTCCATATCAGCCTTAATGCTATCGAGCGTTGTTTGGCCGTATCGTACAGGATAGTCAGGCTTCAATAAATGTAAGGGCGTACTGGCATCGGTCACTCCTTGAGCTTCGATTAATCTCCTTGGTCCACAACCGCACAAGATGAACAGGACTAGCGACAAAACAGATATATTCTTCTTTATTAGATTTAAGTTCATCAAATTAACTCAAGAAAACCCATACCAACTTTATTGTTTGGGAGGAATTGAGTCACTATTCCTTCTTTGGTTAAACAAATACGACAGTATAACATTGATCAAGTCCGTTCCATCTGTTACAATAAAATTACGTTTAGTTAATTTATGCTGACAAAACGTATTTATCAACTAAATCAACTTACGGAAAGCAATTTCCGTTGCTAATGCAATCTAAACAACGTGCCAGAATACGGCAACCTGCTGTGTCCTGCGAGATCAAAAAATAAAAAAAGCGTATCAAAATTTAAATTTTGATACGCTCTTTCACCGATTCAGTTGTTTGCTACGCCCGATAATAACGAAGTTCAATAATATTATTGGGCATCGGCTGGTCGTTCCAATGCTCATGAATCACAAGGGCGGCACCCATAGCCGTCGCTTGCGCCATCGATGCAGCATAGGTTTCGATATTCTCAAAACGTTTCGCGAGCAGGTTCATAAATATAGTATTCTTACTAAATCCGCCATCAACGAAAATACGTTTAATACGTTTTTGTGAAAACACGAGCTTGGTCGCTGCGACCTGCGCTTCCACGAGGTAAACCATAAAAGCATGATAAGCTTCTTCAAAATCTGCAAACTCGTTTAAGTTAACCTTTTCAAAAGCATCAAGTTCACTAGGGATAGATTTTCCCTGCTTTATTTTCTCGATTAAATGCCAATCAATTTCAATATTTTTAAAGCGCGCCGTAGTGACATTGAAATGATCTGCAATACGTTTGCTCTGCGTTTCATGAACATATCCCCCAAAAAGACGGGACGCTTTCACTGGAGTACCAGCATAAGTCATATAAAACAAACAGTCCCGCTCAAGTTGCTCCTTGGTTAACGCTTCCTCATTAAATGGATTGAAGGAAATACACCAAGTACCCGTGGAAATGAGTATAAATGGTTCATGAAAATTAAGCAAATATGGAATAAGTGCGGAAGAACTATCATGAAGACCGACACCAACTTTATAAGGGCTTCCAGGGAAAGCCGCAGAAAAGACTTCGTCGCCTTTTACAATTGGTGCTAATTTTTTATCAATTCCGGAATCCTTCACCCACGCATGATAATTATTTTCCGTGTAATCCCATAACGCGGTATGACAACCAATACTAGTCATATCAGAATACATCTGCCCAGACACTAGGAAACTTAAATATTGAGGAAGGTGAATACCAAATTTCACCTGCTTAAATATATCTGGCTGCTCGCTCTTTAACCGATAAACCTGAAGCCCCGAATTTAAGCTCCCCAAAACAGGAGATGCAGTTGCAAGTGAAAAGGCTTCCACACCACCATAGCGCGTATGAAGATCATCCTGCAATTGAGCAGGATAATCTTTCAAATAGTTATATAACGGAGTTAGCGGCCTACCATCTTCATTAATATAAACAAAACTCGCCCCATAGGACGTAAAGTTTATTGCTCTAACATCAAACTCCGATCTGCGGAAAACTTCATGTAAAGAATCAAAAACCGAAAGCCGAAGGCTTTCCAGATTCTCACAAGGGTCTCCGTCCTCATCTGTTGTTTCTAAAAACCGGGCAGAACGTTCAAATACGATTTTATAATGCTCATCAAACAAAAAAAGCTTCTTATTTGTCTTGCCAACATCGAAAATAGCGACGACCGGTATACGTTTTTTCACCATAGGTAAATTCTATAATCCTGTAGCTACCGTGTCACTCCCTCGTTCCTCAACAAGTTTACTTCTAATATCTAACTCGTTAAATAAGGCAACTGGATTTAACGCTGCACCATCTCGTAAACGGGCTTCAGCAACAATTGAGCGTACATCCGTACGGAAAGTACCCTGCAGAATTTCTTGGGCACGAACGATATCGTTATTTTGTTGCGCTTCTCGTAAAGCGTCGCGATCGACTAAAAGCGCTTGTGCGTAGGCAATCATAATGGCCTCTACCGATTGTAGTAAATCTACCAACGGATCCTTTAAATTGTGCGAAGCATCAATCATCCAACCTAATCCTGTAGCATGATCTATACCGCGCGCATCCATACCATCTACAAGCTCACAAAAAATCAAGAAAAGTTGATAAGGTTTGATAGCACCAGCCGTCAAATCATCGTCCGCATACTTACTATCATTAAAATGGAAACCGGCAAGTTTACCTTCCATTAATAGCAAAGACACGATTTGCTCAATATTAGCATTTGGTAAATGGTGTCCCAAATCAACTAATGTATAGGCTTTAGGGCCCAATTTATTTGCTAATAGTAAGGACTGTCCCCAATCACCAATTGTCGTTGAATAAAAGTAGGGTTCAAAAGCCTTGTATTCAATAAACATTTTCCAATCCTCAGGCAAGTGCTTATAAATTTCTTGTAGGCTTTCTAATGTATTTTGGAATGCTTCTCGAAAATTAAGTTGCCCAGGAAAAGATGATCCATCAGCCAACCAAACAGTTATCGCCTTTGATCCAAGAGAAATACCGTGCTTGATAACCTCAATATTATGATCGACCGCCTGCTTACGTACTTTGGGATCAACGTGATGTAAGGATCCATATTTATAACTTAACTCTTGTCCTTTCTGATCTTGAAAGGTATTCGAATTTACGGCATCAAAGCCTAACCCGAAACTAGCAGCATGCTCTTTAATACGATCGGGATCGCTTGGAATATCCCATGGGATATGTAATGAAATTGTTCCACTGGAAGCATTTAGTGCATGTAACAAACCGACATCTTCGATCTTCTGCTCTAAGGTACCTGGTTCACCTTTTCCACCAAAACGGCCAAAACGTGTTCCACCCGTTCCTAAAGCCCAACTTGGGATTCCTATTTGAAATTTACGAAGCTTATCGATTATCTCTTCGATACCAGCAATATCTTGTGAAACGTACTCAAAAGCTCGTTTGTGTTTCGCGACAAGGGGCTGGTTATGTTGATCTATAATTTGTTTATCTATTCTCATGGTCTAAAAAAAAATGTTAAAATAATAAAACACGAATGATCCAACAAAACTGTTGGATCATCCTCGTATTCAATTTATCTAACAAATGCCATAGCAACACCGCCATCGACATTCAGTACATTGCCTGTTGATTTATTTAAATTTCCACCCACAAAGGAGAAACAAGCATTAGCAATATCATCAGGAAGTATAATCTCATTCAAAAGTGTACGCTTTGCATAATAAGCAGGAAGCTCTTCGACAGTCACACCATAAGCCTTCGCACGACCTTCGGCCCATCCTCCGGCCCAAATATTGCTATCCGAAATTACCGCATCTGGGTTAACAACATTCACTCTAATTTTCGCTGCTCCAAGTTCAGCTGCGTTTAATCGGCTTAGATGTAGCTGCGCAGCTTTAGCACTTCCATATCCTGCGTTATTAGGGCCGCTTACAAGTGCATTTTTACTCACTATATTAACAATATCGCCACCGATTGCCTGCGCTTTTAGAACATGTGTCGCTCCTTGAGTAACTAGGAATTGACCTTTCACCAATACGTCGTATAAAAGATCCCAATCTTTCTGCGTATGGTCTTCTATTGTTTTAGAAATCGATAATCCAGCATTATTAACAACAATGTCTAGTCCGCCAAATGCAAGTGCAGCCACCTTCATGGCTTCTTCTATTTGCTCTTGATTGGTAACATCAAGTTTCGCTGTAGCAACAGCATCCCGGCCGAAAAGTTCTACAAACTCAGCTTTCGCACCTTCCAGACGTTCTTCATTCACATCATTTAACAATACCACGGCACCTTCGCTCGCAAACTTTTTTGCAATAGCCTTACCGATACCACCTGCGCTACCTGTCACAAGTGCAATCTTACCAGATAATGCCTTAGGCTTAGGCATCCGTTGTAATTTTGCTTCCTCCAACAACCAGTACTCGATATTAAATGCTTCTTGGCGAGGTAACGAAGTATATTCACTAACAGCTTCCGAGCCTTTCATCACATTAATTGCGTTGCCATAAAACTCGGCAGCCACACGCGCGGTTTGTTTGTCCTTAGCAAAGGCGAACATACCTACACCAGGGTATAAAATAATTACCGGATTTCTGTCCCGAATAGCGGGACTATTTGGATGTTTACAGGTTTCGTAATATTCCGTATAAATCTCCCGATAAGCTTGAAACAACGGTTCTAATTTTACTTTCAGCGCCTCGGTGTCGCTTAAGTCCTCGTCTTTATCCAAGTTCAAGATCAAGGGCTGTATCTTCGTTCTCAAGAAATGATCCGGACAACTTGTTCCCAAAGGAGCTAGGCGTTCCAAATCATTAGAATTTATATACTCCAACACCTTAGGGTCATCTGTAAAATGACCAATCATATGACGCTCACTTGAGCAGAAGCCTCTCAATACCGGTGCAATTTTAGCGGCTTGCTCCTTGCGGGCAGTCTCAGAGAGGCTCTCCACCTTTTGACCACCAAACACCGCTCGATTTTTACCGAAATTTTGGCTTAAATATTCAGCACATTTTTCGATTACATCAAGTGAATTAACATAGCTTTCATAAGCCGTGTCTCCCCATGTGAAAAGACCATGAGATCCGAGCATAATACCACGAATTCCCGGATTTTCCTCTAGGCAAGCGCGCAGCTGCAAGCCCAAATCAAAACCAGGTTTCTGCCAGTCTACCCATCCGATCGTCCCATTAAAAATCTCTTGCGTAATCTTTTTACCATCTTTTGCCGCAGCAATTGCGATGGCTGCATCCGGATGCAGATGATCGATATGTTTAAAGGGTAAAAATCCATGTAAAGGCGTATCAATAGATGGTGCTTTTGAGTTTAAATCAAAAATACAGTGGTTGAACAGTTCCACCATCTCATCCTCATGTTCAATACCACGATAGACATTTTCAAGATTCCGTAGTCGATCTACATACAAAGCGGCAAGTCCTGATTTTTTTAGCGTCCCAATATCACCTCCCGATCCTTTAATCCACATCACTTCAACCTCTTGGCCTGTTAATGGGTCTTTATCAATCATTTTGCATGAAGTGTTTCCACCTCCATAGTTCGTAATGCGTAAGTCTGCACCCAATAAGTTTGAGCGATATAACAATAAAGCTACTTCATCACCTTCTAGTGACTTCGCTTTTTGTTCGTCCCATAAATAGTTTACGTGTTTGTATTCTTTCACGGTTAAATAGTTTTATGTTATTATTCTAATGTTTTTGCAAATCCAACTATACAAATAGAAAGGATAATTGTAATAATACCAGCGATGATCGAGGTATATGTTGATTTATTGACGCCCTTCCATTCTTTTAAGATCACACCCCAAGCATTGGAAATTAGGATGATAAATGCCATATGTAAAATCCAAGAACTCGCGCCATTGCCTAGACGACTCTCACCCATTCCATAAAAGAAAAACTGCAGATACCACGTTGTTCCTCCTAAGGCACAAAGCAGTAAGTTTTTAGTTAAAGGCGCCGATTTTTTACCATAGTCGCTAAAAGTTTTATTTTTGGCTAGTAGGTATATACACCAAATTACGTTCGTCGTAAATCCACCCCATAAAATGATTACATAAGTAACATTATTTTGGTATAAAAATTCCCCTTGTGAGGGGTTTGCTGCTTTCCAGAGGTTGTTAGCCACGTCGGCCATCGGTTTACCTGCTTCAATACCAAAATTAAAACAAGCACTGAGCACGCCTGAGACGATAGCAACGACAATTCCGACACCAAAATTGTAGTCCGCCTTTGCTTCAGCAGAAAGATTTGAGAGTCCTTTCTCTTTTAAGATTCCTGCACGTCCACACAGATAAATTCCTAGCACACAAACCAGCAAACCGATCAGTATACATATCCCAGCGCTGGTTGTAAAGAAGTAGTCTATTCCATGCTTTCCGGGTGAAGGGTTTATAAAATAATAGATTGAGGGCATTAACGACCCAAAAACCATACTTAAACCAAGGATCACGCTACTCCCCAAGGACACGCCTAAATAACGAACCCCAAGCCCGTATGTCAGCCCTCCTATGCCCCACAGCAATCCAAACAAAAAGGTATAACCAATCGTTGAGCTTCCAGCCTCGCGAATAATTTCGGCAAAGTTTGGAATCGTTATCCATGCGGCAATCGGCGGGACAATTATCCAGGAGAATAACCCTCCTAAAATCCACATCGCTTCCCAGGACCATCCCTTTACTTTCTTATATGGAACGTAAAAACTCCCCGATGCAAACCCTCCGATAAAATGAAATATAACGCCTGCTAGTGCATTCATAAATTAAACTTTTATTAAAATAGATTCAAATTGATGCTCCAAGGTAAAAGAAATATTGAGCAAAACTGTTATGGACTGTCATGGTAGTTCGCGATAGGTCCAACGTAGTCAATTACTGCGGTAAATTTGCGCTGGTATTTTCCAACATGTTGATTACATCAACTCTACGAGAAGCTGGTAGGACAATCAACTCAACTAACTTCCCTCCCTCCAGCCGTCCTTCGACGGTTGTCTGCTGGGGCGCATGCAGTTTAAAATCTACATCCCAATCTTTCGGCCAAGCGGGAAAAAGATAAATTTTCTCATCGGAACTTTGTAATAGCATTTCTTGTAAACCTATCATTCCCGAACCACCCCAATTATGGTCAGGAACCCAATCATAGCCCGGACCCCAGAAGGTTGGAAATCTACGCTCGGAATCTTTTAATTTAAGTAGTGTCAACCGCCGAGCTTCATCAGTTAATCCAAGGCGGGCCGCAAAGATATTGTCCTGCTTCCATCCGATATGACTTCTGAATTTTAATAAATCAGGATCATGAAAATACGTGTTCCGTGCAAGTTCCAAATCAGGGCGACCGATACCATAAATTCCCCACGGAAAAACCGGATATAACTGCGGTGATTCGGTGTTATTCACCCGTGCCCAGAGCTTTGCTGGGGCGAGCATTTTTACCCCGTGGATTTCTCGTATCGATAAAGGGGGTATTTTTTTCAAAAAAGCTTCGAGATATTGCCGACGAATTGAATCCTTATCATTCGGTAGTTCTTGGATTACTCTTTTGGTCACCTCGGATAGCGCCGCTATCGTGGTGGAAGCATTGTAAGCCATCTTGTAGGTTTCTGCCGAGGAGCCTGGATAGAAAATAAGATGTCCGTTCTGATCGAGTGCTTTGGATCCTAGTTGCTGCGCTACATGATGATAATGTTCATCGAAAAAACGAATACAACTCTCGATGAAAGGAACATAATCCTGAATATCCGAACCGTTGTAGTTTCTCATTTCGAGCATCATCATACAAAACTCCAATACGGTGTCCCACTGATGCTCGAGCCAAGCGTTATATTGAAGTCCCGGATCGTGCTGCTTGGGGCGCTTCCATCCATATTCCGCAGGATTGGGTAGACCAAAATTTTCCAGCTGTTCGGTGAAGCTTGCTCCGCGATGTCCCCAATAAACCTTTGAGCGCATTTCGGCATTGCTTTGTAAACGTTGATAAAACTTGAACTGCGACGACATCATGTCATAGTCCCCGCTCTTCAACATTGGCCAGTATACTAGTCGTTGGTTTTGTGCTGTGTGGGTTCCTCCGCCCCAATTTCTAAAATCAGGCGTAAAGGTAAAAGAACTATCAATACTCGAGGGATCATAGGTAAAAAGTCCTCCATTAAATTTCGTTGGGTACTCCCCGTAGGCATTACAGGCTAACATGTATCGAAAAAGTTGATAGTTACGTCCTATTTTCCAAACCTCGGGGTTTCTTGTAGAGTCTTTAGGAAAGATAGATATATGACTACGCTGCCAAAACTCTTTCCACCAAGCCTCATTTTTTCTTTTAACTGTCTTCCAGGACGCTTCGCCTAAACGGCACTGCTGAAGTTGGTCGAACCATGCGCGGATACCTTCGGTCTGCTCGACATGTAATGTCACTTGCACCTGATGTGAGCGAGCTGGCATTTTACTTTTCAATTTCCAGGAAGCATAGTCGGTATCCATATACACCCCATGACCCGTTCCTTGGAACGCTAGATTCCGACCAGACATCTTCCCTCCAGAGATTAAGTTAGCTAAAGGGTTAAATAATGAGTCTTTTACCTGGTCTAGTCCTTGTTGCTTGGTTACAATATCGAATGCCGTAGAATCTTCATTGCGATGAAAAAAAACGATTGATTCGCCCTGCACGTAGATACTATCTTTGGGTGTACGTACAGGATATGGGGGAGCCCACTTCCACGAATTTGCATTATTTTCTTTTTTCTTTGGAAACCTATCCTGATATCGCCAACTTTCATACGTTGCCGCTAACTCCACCTTTTTATTCGCCTGTATTTCCACCTGTATATTTGGCGAATGCACATCTACCCATAGTAAAAGATCGGCTTTCACCCCGTTATTTTCACCATTGATGACCAACTGTCCTTTATCAAGGTCTAAGCGCTGTGAAAATGTCTGTCCGTCAAAAGGGTTTGGAGAAAGCTGCAATCGAACTCTACCAAGCTTCAATAAGGTGTTATTCTCATCGAAAGCGCCACTTTTTCCTAGATAGAGCAAAACATCACCATTTTCTACCCACACGTTAAGTCCTATATCACCACCACCAACAGGCATCGATTCCGATGAGTTTTTACTAGGACTATTCCAAGTTACATTATAGGATTCTATTGGAAAATCCTGTCCCTTGACACCTAGTGATACAGAAATTAAACAAATGAAGAGTATAAACAATCTCATATTATGCGATTACCAATTGTCAGTTCGGAAGGAGCTTACGGGAAGCCCATTTACACCAAATAAATCTCCTAAAACGAAATCTTTAAATGCATAACGGACCGCCACAGGAGCGGGCACTCGCAATGAGGATACCGTTACCGTTTTGCCGTTTATTATTGCTTGTGCGGGATGAAATATTTTATCCTCTCCCGCAATTTCGAATGTTTGAAGTTCCTTTCCAAAGGAACTCAAACCTAGCGGGGCATCCTTGAAACGTACAACAGCTGTGCTACCCTGAATTTCTATACTATCATACAAAGGACTCCTGTAATTCAGTCCCCGAATTCCATATGCATCGCCTAGCGCTAAGAGCGCCAAACGATCGGCTCCTTCAACTTTGCGGGAAGGATGTATTCCGTTTTCTTCACCAAGATCCATTGTGACAGCCATTCCACTATGTGTAAGTTTTTCTAATGATTTGCGCTGGGCATCTCGTAGGTACGCAGAGTTATACTTACCGCCCAGAAGATAAGGTGGCAATGCAGCATAATTAAAAGGTGCAATCTGCGTAAAGTAAAAGGGCATTTCTGTGCTGCTCCATAGTTTCCGGTATTCGTTAACCAATCGAGGGAATAATACCTCATACTGATCTGCCCGTTCGTAATTAGATTCTCCTTGATACCAAATGATACCTTTAATACCATAACCAATTATTGGGTGAATCATTCCATTATACAGCATCGTCGGAGTCCGATTTTTATCTTTTATTTTTGTCTGCTGCTTTGGCAAATCGATATCCTGCTGGTCTTTAAGCCAAACGGCATCCATCCAAGCTTCTACATTTGATCCGCCATAGCTGCTATGGATCAACCCAACTGGAACCTTTAATACCTCTCGTAATCTACGCCCAAAAAAGTATGCCGTAGCACTGAAGCCGGCAACATTCTCTGGCGCAGCGGCTTTCCAGCTAGAGGTTTTACTATCTTCTACAGGCTGCATCTGCGGATTACGTGGCACGGTATACAGACGTAGCAAACTATCGCTAGCAGAAAGTATAGCTTCCGTACTGCCGATTATGGGCTGTCCCGGATAACCTTTTAACGGCATTTCCATATTAGATTGCCCAGAGCAGAGCCATACCTCGCCTATTAAAACATCCTGGAGCTCAACAAGATTACCTTGTGATATTTGAATTTTATATGGGCCCCCAGCCGCAGGGGTATTGATCAAGATGCGCCAACGTCCATGCTGATCAGACTTGACACGATAGGATTTTTGGTCCCATGAGCTTTGAAGAGATACTTCCGTGGTGGGGTCTGCCCATCCCCATACGGGCACCATTTTTTGTTGCTGTAGGACCATCCCGTCGGTAAAAATCGCAGACAGGCGTACCTCTGCACGCGCTGAAACCAAAGCGTTTAGAAGCAATCCCAAAGTCAATAAACCTTTTATTTTCATATCCTAAATCTCTATGTTAATTAATAGCTGGCAACCAAACAGACATATCTCCAAAAGTTCTATTTCCCCACGCAAAATAAGGTACCAATCGTAGTGGAACCGCATCCTTTTGGTTAACACTCACCTCACGGTAGAGGCTCTTCCACTCTTGGGTCTGTCCGGTGTATCCTTTTCCTTCTAAAAATACGATACGCTGTCCCAAAACTTGCTTTTCAACAGGCTTAAAGCTATCGCCAATTCGTAACTTAAGATCAAAAATATCCGTTTGTGGTGTTATATCCTCTTGTTCAAGGCAGTAAACAATTGGCCCGCGCATAATAGCTACTTGATTTCTTGTTTCTTCCACTAATGGATTTGACTCCATAAACGATACCTCAAGAGGCAGCTCCATACTTATATTATCTCCCTGCTCAATTGTAGCATCAATGTTCGCGTATCCCTTCTCTATAGTATAATCTACAGGTTTGTTATTCTTTTTTATCACAACATTCTTTGCCCATCCAGGAATACGTAATTTCAAATCAAGCGCTGCCGGCCACGTGTCAATAGTAAACGTTACATCCCCTTGCCACGGATAATTAGACTCTTGATGTACTTTGATAGGTTTTCCCTCTTTTTCCGTTTCGATTTTATTTCCACCGTAAAGGTTAACCCACAGCGCATCATCGGATAAACTATAGGCATACGCGGCTACCTCGGCAATGGTACGTACAACATTAGGAGGACAACAATTTGATAAAGAAATATACGGAACTCTTTTTTTTGACCATCGCTGCTGGAAAGGCATGGAAGAAGAATATCGGAGTGGGTTGGTATACAAAAATTTGTCACCGTCAAGACTAATGCCCGAGAGCACACTATTGTAAAGCGCTAACTCTAAAACATCGATATATTTACCATCTCCCGTTAAATTCGCCATGCGCCAATTCCATAACACGTTCCCTATATTGGCACAGGTTTCATTATGGGCCGTCGTATTTGGCAACTGATAGTCTCGGCCAAATGCTTGATGCACCTTCTGTACCTCCTGTGGATCGTAAGACGTACCGTCCGGAGAAGTACCATCATACAATGACCCGAGCCCCCCAGTAATATACATTTTATGTTGTACGACGTCAGTCCATATCGACGTTAGTCTGTTGCTAAGAGTAGTATCTTGTACTTCTGCACATAGGTCAGCCACGCCAGCGTAGAGATAACTAGCTCGAACAGCATGCCCAATAGCTTTATTTTGCTGCCGAAAGGGCACACGGTCTTGATTATCATCCGTACCATCGGCAATCTCCCCTTTGATATCGATAAGGTGTTTTGCAAGCTCCAAATATTTGGGATATTTAGTGGTTCTATAGAGTTCTACTGTCCCCATATAATGTGAAGGGCAAATAGCGTTTCTAGCTAAAGTTGGATTGGAATTTTTATAAAACCCATATAGATAGTCCGCGGCCTTGATAGCTATATTTAATAATTGCTTTTCA
>NZ_JABMCQ010000101.1 GCF_013179575.1 Sphingobacterium shayense
TCGATAACTAATAAGGATATTGAATTTCGAAGAGCGGATTCAACGATACAGGCCACTTTAAACGATAGTATTCAACGCGTACAATATTATACAAAACTTGCTGAGGAGAGTCGAACGTTGATATTGAATGCCAAAAAGGACACATTGCCGCTTTCCTTTGAAAGGTATCATCAAAACTTTATGTCTCGCGTAGGAATTAACGTACGTGTTGATAGTATAAGACGTACTGGAGTCACACCAAGCTCAAAAATAGCTGTGCCAAAGAAAGCTGGTACAATCACAAAAAAAGAGGTGACAAGTCGGGCCCCGTCCAGTAGTCAGCCGCCCGCACTTATAGAAAAAACGCTTGATGCGGCAACCGAAAATTAATTTATAATATGATTTTTCCCAATAACACGATTGATAAACTAGGCTTCAACGAAATTAAAGAGTTTATTAAAGAGAAATGTTTAAGCGAGCCGGGCCGTGTGATGGTGGATAAAATCCAACCTCAACAGAAACTCGATCAAATTGACCGATTTTTACGTCAAACACAGGAATTTAAAGATATTTTATTAAACGATGCAGCGTTACCCGTAGATCATTTGTATCCTATAAAGCCTTTAGCGGAAAAAGCAAAAGTTGAAGGCGCTTTTTTGGGCGAAGACGAATTTTATCGAATTTTGTTATCTCTTCGGACGGTCTACGCGATAATACGGTATTTTAACGAAAGAGAGGGACAATATCCGCACCTAGAGCTGTTATTCGAACATCTTCCTATCGAAAATAGAATTGTTCGACAAATAGAGGGTGTGATTGACGATCGAGGGAAAATGAAGGATAATGCCTCTCGGCTACTGCTTGAAATAAGTCAGCAGATTTTAAAAAGCGAACAGGAGGCTCGTAAACGTATTGACCAAGTTTTTAAGGCGGCGCAAAGCCATGGGTGGACGGCCGATGGGAATCTAACTATTCGGGATGGTCGGCTCTGTATTCCTATTCTGGCGGAAAATAAGAGAAAATTAAAGGGCTTGATTCATGATGAATCGGCTACGGGGCAAACGGCTTATATAGAGCCTGAAGAGGTGTTTCAGCTAAACAATAAGATTAGAGATTTAGAGTTTGAACGTCGTCGGGAGGTGATACGTATACTTACCGATCTCACGACGGAGCTTCGTCCCTACGTGCCACTTCTACTCTCTTATCACGGTTTATTAAGCAAACTAGATTTCGTACGTGCGAAAGCACTTTTTGCGATAGACATCCAAGCGGATATGCCTGAATTGTCTAAGGAGGGAGAAATCAATTTAGTGAATGCTCGTCACCCGTTGCTGTATATTAATTCGAAAAAAGAAGGACATCAAACCGTGGTTCCTCTAAACATTAAGATCGACCAGCAAGACCGTATAATATTGGTTTCAGGCCCGAATGCCGGGGGTAAATCAGTTTGCATGAAAACCGTCGGTTTATTACAGATTATGACACAATCAGGACTTTTAATTCCTGCCGAACCAACGACGAAAGTTGGCGTATTTAAACAGATATTTGCGGACATCGGTGACGATCAATCCATAGAGAGCGATCTAAGTACGTATAGTGCACATTTGTCAAAGATGAAACACTTTACCGAGTTTTCTAATGCTCGGACACTTGTGTTGATTGATGAGTTTGGTACGGGAACAGATCCCTTATTTGGGGGGCCAATTGCAGAAGCCGTACTAGAGGTGTTACATAAAAAGAATATTCGCGGTGTGATTACGACGCATTACTCAAACCTGAAAGTGTTTGCTAGTAATACCGAAGGAATAGAGAATGCCTCTATGCTGTTTGACAACGGTGCTATGCGTCCGCTGTATATATTGCAAGTTGGAAAACCAGGGAGCTCTTACGCCTTTGAAATTGCACAGAAGATAGGTCTCGGTAAAGCCGTTTTAGAGGCAGCGAAACTAAAAATAGGTACGCAACAGAAAAAGGTGGATACATTGTTAATTGATCTAGAACGTGATAAACGTTATGTTTATGACACGAAAGTTGCCATTAATAAGCGAGAAAGGGAGCTCGAAGCCTTAAAGAAAGAATATGAAGGTCTAAATGCGAACCTACAGGAAAATAAGACGCAGATTATCCGACAAGCGAAAGAAGAAGCCAAACAGATATTAAAAGACGCTAACAGGTTAGTCGAAAATACTATATCCGATATCAAATCTGTAAAAGCAGATAAGGAAAAGACCAAAGAGTTTCGTAAGAATTTGCATTCAGCTATTGAAAAGCACACAGAGCCTAAAAAGGCCCTAAAAACGAACCCTTTAGCTCCATCCAGCGATGAAATAATTGAAGTGGGGGATTGGGTTCGCATGATTGATACAGAAACAGAAGGACAGGTGATGGAAGTTTCTAAAGGAAACAATTTAATCCTTGCTTTAGGAGATCTTCGTACGGTTGTGAAAAAAAATAAGGTTATTAAGTTAAGGGGAAAGGAAAAGGCAAAGGTTGCAAAAAGACATAGCACACTTTCTACCGGATCCTCGGCAGATTTTAGCCCCGAGGTTGATTTGCGTGGAATGCGAACGGACGACGCCTTACATAAACTTGAACTTGTGCTTGATAGGGCTGTTATGATTGGATACCCTTCGTTAAAAATACTTCATGGTAAAGGCGATGGTATTTTGCGAAAGTTTATCAGAGAATATTTGCGTAAATATAACCATGTATCGCATATTGAAGATGAACACGCTGACCGCGGTGGTGACGGAGTAACGTATGCCTATATCAACTAAGCCTTTGTTAGCAATGATGTTATCGCTAAGAAATTAATTTTTAACAAAGACTATAAAAAAGGTACAGCCGCTTTAGTATATTAATTGTTATTGAATGCATAGACATATTCAAGGGATACTATTGCGTCGTTGGCTCGTCGTATACTCTTCTTCGTACCAGAGATATCGTACAAAACTAATAAATGTCGACCGTTTTTCTCCATCCCTTTCCGTTGCAGTTTGACGGAATATTCTTTTAAAAAATTTTCAAACTCCCCGAGTTTGGAAATTTGGACATTTTCAAATGATATATGGATGGTTTGAACCGTGTATATATTGCTCAACAGTTTTTCAATAAGCTGAAATAACGATAATATAACAACCATCAATCCCGTAAAGATAAATGCAAGTGCGTATTCTTCAAAACCGATCATCATACCGACGCCGGCCATCGACCAAATGACCGCAGCGGTCGTTAACCCTTGTACGGTAAATTTACCCTGATAAATGACTCCTGCGCCCAGAAATCCGATACCGGTCACGATGTTTGCAGCTATCCTGTCATCTGAAAATTCTCCTGTTCGGGATAACATCGTAAAAACCGTCGACCCAAAGCAGATGAGAATGACAGTACGAAATCCGGCGGATTTATTTTTGTATTCCCGTTCGAAACCAACGATCGCGCCGCATAGAATGGATATTAGCACACTAATAACACGGCTGTCGCTAAATACTTCGTACATATTTGTCAAAATTTAAATTATGGGTATTGTTTGCTAAATATAACAATTTAATTGGATGAACGGTTTGGAAGGGATTTATCTGACTTTGAGATTTATTTTCCAATAACGTTTGTTAGCTATAACGAATCGCTCTTTTCAAAAATTAAGCCCCAAAACTTTGGGGCTTAATAGCGTATATGTTGTTTGTTTATATTAAAAAGTAAATTTAACTGAACCATTCCAGGTACGACCTACACCAACTAATACCGTATTAGAAGTATTGATGCCATTCCAGTATTCCGCACCATCTTCTTGGAACACGCTGGTTGAGGCTTCAGATATATAGAATTTATCAAACAGGTTGTTCAGGTTTAGACGAAAGCTTAGCGCATTTTTAGACGTAATATTCCATTCATAAGAAACCCCCGCATCGAATAATTGATAGCTAGGTAATTCTAAAACTTCACCTGAAGGCGATTCTTTCGAGGAATATAATCTATCGAACGCCCTAAAGTCAGCATCAATAGAAAGACCATTAATGATTTGATAAACGGCACCAAGACCATACGTCGTTTGCGCTGCATTTCCGACTTGGTCTCCCGTACGATCGGTCTCTGAAGTCGCTAGCACAACACGATTTTCATTGCGAGTTATGCTGGTATTTACGCCGTCATAAACCCAATCACCGATAGATGCAAAGCCCGTAAATTGAAGCCCTGTAAATGGTCTAGATATAAAATCGAGTTCAAGTCCCTGATGATCTTGTTTCACACCGTAATACGAAAAATATAGAAAATCGCCCTCAACTAATAATGACGGGTCGTTCGTCGGATTGTACGTTTCCACGTCTGCGGCTGAAGCATTACGGGACTCTCCAGTCACACGGTTAGCCCATGTGGTTCTGTACGCGTTAAAGTTTACATCGATATATTCCGAGGTGAACTTATATCCTAGTTCAAGACCTAATATTTTTTCATTTTCTGCATATGGGTTAATGTCATTTGCATAGTTCATGAAAATATTATTTTGGAACGGCTGGCGTGAATAATATCCTGCATTACCAAAAATAGTATGGTTATCAACGGCATAACTCACTCCACCTTTCGTGTTGTACCCGAAATTATTAACGTTTTCCGATTTTTGATTTCCAGGCGTGTATTGGAAATAGTCCTTGCGAATGTTTTGTTGTTGCGAAATTGATCCTTGGAAAAAAGCTGTGAAACCTTCTCTCGCGTACTCCAACTGACCAAATAAACCACCATAACGAATAATTTGGTTGTAATCCCACGCAAGTCGATCTTGAGGAGTACTTGGTCTATCTGTCCAAGCTTTCCATGGATTGATACTATAGATATTCGAAGTGGTAATCGGTTCTTCAAAATTAACGTTTCCACTGTGTGTTATCGAGGAAGCCCCCAGTAAATCAGTTACCTGTCTATAGTGTTCACCTTTGTAATCCCGCAAGTCAAACCCAAGGTTGAAATTTAGATATTCGTTTAATTTACGATTATAGTTAGTTACTAGTCCGAACCATTGATGGTTATTGACATCCGCTGCGAGGTAAGGAACCCGTGCGTCGGTAGCATCAGAACGTCGAGATTGTCCACCGCCACGAGCAACAGAGCCATAAAACACGGTTGAAAGCGAGGCGTTTTCATCAATTTCCCAATCCCAGTTTAAATTGGCGACCGGCTTGTGGTAATAGTTCTTACGATAATTTATCTGTTCTCCGTTAACCTCGCTAACATTACTGTTAAAGCGACGACCGTTTTCTAAATATTTTTGAAGTGTTGAGGTATACCCTTGATTGTGCCATTGAGGAGCACCAGTAACCATCAAATTTAAATTGTGTTTATCGTTCACTTTGTAGCCTACAGAAAGGAAATAATTCTGCCCTTTACCGGCGGTACGGTCTACATAACCGTCACCCTGCCAGTGTGTAAACATAGCGGAAACGGCAAACCCGTTATTCATCAGACCTGTGTTGTATGCCACAGTTGATTTTAAATAGCCGTCATTCCCAACTCCTTGTTTTAAGAATCCGCCCTGTTGTTTTTCTGTAGATTTAGTAATAAAATTGATTGTTCCACCAACTGACGAAATAGCTAGTTTCGACGAACCTAATCCTCGTTGGATCTGAACCAAGGATGCAATATCGGACATTCCGGACCAATTGGACCAATAAAGACTGCCGTTGTCCATTCCATTGATTGGCTGACCGTTTAAGAGAAAAGCGGTGTTAGACTGGTCAAAACCACGTGTAGTCATGGACGTTTCACCAAAACCTTTTGCCTGTCCGGTAATATATACCGATGGAGTGTTTACCATTGAAGAAGTAATGTCTTGTGAACCGACTTTTGCTTCAATCTGTTTTTGTGAAATTGTTGACACTGCAATGGGGGTTTTTCTTCCTTCCGCAATATCAATAACTCCGCGTCCGACAACGACAACCTCGTCCAAGTATTCTGTTGAGTTTGCTTCTAAGATGATCGTATCTAGATTAGATTGATCCGAGTAGTTAATAAGCTTGGTAAGAAAGCCCATGTAACGAATTTCGATTTTGCCTTCTGATTGGTCAGTCGACAAGGAGAAATCTCCATTAACATCGGAAGATGTTCCTGTTTGTGTGCCTTGAACGGTGACGGATGCACCTGCGATAGGTGTTTGTCCGTTCGTGATTTTGCCGGTAAGTACTCGTTGAGCGAGTGCTACGTTACCAGTCAGCATAAACGCCAAAAAGGCAAGCCAAAGGGTGGTGTTTTTTTGCATTTTTTATATACAATTTTTGAAATTGGTTGCAAAGTTAACTTTTTATTTTTGGAAAGTAAATGGTTGATTTAAAATATGTTTCTGTTTGTTATTGTCGACCTAACGACTAGATGTTTTAAGGGGTAACCAATCTCTAGTATTTTAAAACTTGTTTCAATAGTTTTCCACATTCAGTAAATGTTAAATTTTGTTAAAATTGAAATTTTTAACGAGGCATCTTGTCAATTTTTCAAAAAATCAATCATTATTTTTTTAGTCTTGAAATTCCTTTTTTTTATTTGGTTAAATTTGATTCGAGAAACCGCTACATTGCTGGCTGTCTTTGCGTTAAGTTTATGTTAACTCGAAGAAATGTCAACACAGATCTTTAAATTTGTCGACTGAATATTATTAACAAAAACTCATATGAAAAAAATTCTACCGTTCTTTGGTTTGCTTTTGGCCAGTTATGGAACTATTCAAGCGCAAGTCACTACAAGTGGTATGTCCGGTGTTGTGACCGAGTCGACAGGACATGCAACCGCCGGGGCGACCATTAAAGCAACTCATGAACCTTCCGGTACTACTTATTCGGGCTCGGCGAACGTCGCGGGTCGTTTTAATTTAGCCAATATGCGTGTAGGCGGCCCATACCGGGTGGAAGTGACCTATGTTGGGCAAGATCCACTTGTGTATGAAGATGTGTACCTCGAACTAGGGCAACCTTTTGTTTTAAACCCTGTATTTGCAAGCAATGCGACAACCTTAGAGGAAGTTGTTGTAACAGGTGTGAATGGTATAAGTGTTAATAAAACAGGTGCAGCCACGCGTGTCGGTTTGAAGCAAATTCAAGAACTACCTCAAACGAGTAGAAGTATTACTGAGTTCACGCGGTTAACGCCGCAAGCGAACGGGAACTCATTCGCTGGGCGTGATGCGAGATACAACAATTTACAAATTGATGGAGCAAACTTTAACAACGGATTTGGCTTAACAACTGACCCTTTACCAGGCGGAAGTTCTCAACCAATCTCTCTTGATGCGATTGAGGAAATCTCTGTGAATATTGCTCCGTTCGATGTAACACAGTCGGGCTTTACTGGAGCAGGTATTAACGCGGTAACAAAATCCGGAACCAATGAATTCCACGGTTCGGTTTACGGGTACTATAATAACGAATACCTAAATGGTGTTAAGATCAATAAAAAAAACATTGATTTTGTCGATGGAGCGAAAAAGAATTATGGTTTGACGCTCGGAGGTCCGATTATCAAGAATAAGCTATTCTTCTTCGTAAGCGGCGAGCGTGAAATAGCAACGGGAGCAAATGCATCAGGAGCAAACCTTTGGAAACCATCGACCAATGGCGTTGCTATTCCTTCACAAAACGTTACGAGAGTGTTAGAGAATGATTTAATTGCAGTTAGTAACCACCTTAAAAATCAATTCGGTTACGATCCAGGACGCTATGAGGGATATGCTAATGAAGCAAATCAATCTGGAGATAAATTTTTAGCTCGTATTGATTGGAATATTGATGATCAACACAAAGCTGCTTTCCGTTATAACGTATTAAAAGGAAAGTCAATGCAAGTTGCCAATGCTAGTTCAGGACCGCGACCACGTTCAAACTTTGGACGTGTGAGTGAAAATTCTATGACTTTTGAAAATGGGAACTATGCTTTTGAAAATATTGTTCGATCATTTACTGCCGAGTTAAATTCTAATTTCAATGCACAATTATCTAACAAGTTCTTGTTTACCTATTCGAAGATTCAGGATACAAGGACGACGCCTAATGATGGTAAATTATTTCCGTTTGTCGATATTTGGGATGGAAATGTAGGCAGTAATGGCGCTGTGGGAACTAATAATTATATGAGTTTTGGCACCGAGTTATTCTCTTATCTAAATGACGTCGTTAACGATAATTTCTCCTTTACCAACAACTTGACATATAATGCTGGCATACATAATATAACAGGAGGTGCCGCCTATGAAGTACAAAAATTTGGAAATTCGTACGTACGGATGGGAACGGGTTATTATCGTTACAATTCGGTAGAAGATTTTTTGAAGACAGGTACTCCTGACGAGGTGGCTCCCACGATGTACGGCATTACTTACCCTTATGAAGGGCAAGAGACATATGCTCGCGTAAATTTCGGACTTGCATCATTGTATGCTCAGGATCGAATCACATTAACGGATCGTTTTAACTTTACTGTCGGACTACGGGCGGAATTGCCTATATACTTAAATAAATTGACTGCAAATCCGTCAATTGATGCACTGGAATTGTTAGATGTTGATGGTACACCGCGAACTTATTCTTCCGGATCATGGCCGAAGTCACGGATTATGCTCTCTCCTCGTTTAGGTTTTAATTACGATGTTTTCGGGGATCGTAGCCTAACGCTTCGTGGTGGGACAGGCATTTTCACCGGGCGTGTGCCTTTCGTATGGTTGACCAATATGCCGACCAACTCTGGGGTTTTACAAAATAACGTCGAGCCGGGTTCATATGATGATGTCGCTGGATGGATCGGAAATGTTCGCTTTCATCCGGAGGATATATATTATCACGTAAATAATGTACCGGCAGGTGCCGAAGATGTATTCATACGTACGCCGAATGAAGGTGCACCCTCGTCATTCTCGTTGGTAGATGATAACTTTAAGATGCCATCGGTTTGGAGAACTAGCTTTGGTGCGGATTATAAGATTCCAAACACGCCGATTACTCTAACGACGGACATTCTGTACACCAAAGATGTTAATGCAGTTTTTCAGTATGGCGCAAATAGAAAACCTTCAGCATTTACGATGAATTATGCCGGCGACAATCGTGCATACTATCCAACTAGTGAAGCCTATCAATATAATCCTGAGATGGGGGCGAACTCAGTTACGGTGTTAACTAATACCAACTCGAAAGGACACGCATTTTCCGCAACGTTCGGTGCGAGTGTTGCTCCTTGGAATGGTCTTTCTGGATCGGTATTCTATACATATTCCGATGCGAAAGAAGTATCTGCAAACGCAGGATCTAATGCATCTTCTGCATGGGGTGGATCTCCAGTGATTAATTCGCCAAATGATGATATGCTAAATATTTCCAACTTTGCTATTCCACACCGTTTAGTTGCTAATATTAGCTATACGATAAAGAACACAACATTAGGTATTTATTATAATGGCTCACATCAAGGTAGATATTCATACTATTATGCAAATGATTTAAATGGTGATGGTCAAGCAATGGACTTAATTTACCTTCCAAAATCAGCTAGCGATTTAACGTTTCAGGCATTTTCAGTGGACTATGAAAATACTGCCGGTGCTGAGCTGACTAAAGAAATGTCAATTGCAGATCAACGAAAAGCTTTTGAAGATTTTATTGCAGAAAACGATCTAGAGTCATACCGTGGAAGGTATTTGCCAAGAAATGAATTCTTAATGCCTTGGTTAAATAGAATAGATATTAGATGGACACAAAATTTATTTAACAACGTCGCATTGAAGAATGATAAAATACAATTTACTGTTGACATTCTAAACCTTGGTAATTTAATAAATTCAGAATGGGGTGTTCAAACGGATATTCTTTCTGCTGGGAGAAACATTCTAACAAACAGGGGTGTCGAGGATGGTGTTCCTACATTCAGAATGTTATATACGCAGGATCCAGCAATTGATGAAAATGAACCATTTTTGGTTACTACTCCGTTCCGTCCAGCAAGTACTACTGGTACGACATGGAGTGCAATGATAGGTCTACGTTATTCATTTTAAATTGTCGGATTGACCATAAAAAGGAAGGGCCTTTGGAGATTAAATCTAGAGGCCCTTTGTAGTAAATTGTGAAACCAAGTGCTAAAAGTTTGGTTTTAATAGATACTTATCGTAGAAGCGGAATATGTGTTCCACAGCTTCTTCTGCAGTATCGACCAACCGGTATAATTTTAAGTCTTCTTCGGATATATTAGCATGCGCTAGCATGGTATTTTCAATCCAATTGAATAGCCCTCCCCAATATTCTTTACCAACCAAGACTATTGGAAAACGAGCAATTTTCCCTGTCTGGATCAGTGTGATAGCTTCAAAAAGCTCGTCCATAGTTCCGAAGCCACCCGGTAAGACAATATAGCCTTGGGAATATTTCATAAACATAACCTTGCGTACGAAGAAGTAATTGAACTCGAGAAGTTTATCGTGATCTATATATTTATTATGAAACTGTTCGAAAGGAAGTTCTATATTTAACCCGACCGACTTTCCTCCGGCTTGAAATGCTCCTTTGTTAGCTGCTTCCATGATTCCAGGACCACCGCCTGAAATCACTCCGTATCCCTTTTCCGCAAGTAAACGTGCTACTTCAACGGTTGTTTCATAATATTTATGTTCAGATTTGGTACGTGCCGATCCAAAAATTGATACACAAGGGCCAATTTTTGCTAGCTTCTCAAACCCGTCGACGAATTCAGCCATTATTTTGAAGATCTGCCACGAATCTTTAACTTTGATTTCCTGCCAAGTCTTGTTGGCAAATGAACGTCGGATTTTATCCTCTTTTACCATATTTTTTATCATTGTTTAACGTTTCCAATATAGTGATTTTTTTCAGGTTTTGAATTACCGCGGACCTTTCCGACTAAGAGAGGACGGTGAGATGATTAAAGGAAATAGCGCGATGGTTTGTATAGAAGAGACTTTACATATACGCTTTTTTGAATATTACCATTTAACTTTTTACATTTGCAGTATGCAATTCTCCTCGAGATTATTAGAACAAGCGGTCGATGAATTTGGACGGCTGCCGGGTGTAGGTAAAAAGACGGCTTTACGTTTAGTCTTACATTTGCTTAAGCAAACGAATGGGGAAGTAGCACGATTCACAGGTTCGATCAATCAGTTAAAAGAACATATTAAATATTGCAGCAATTGCTTTAATATTTCAGATGATTTGGTCTGTGAAATATGCAATTCCAATAAGCGGGATCAAGAAATCATATGTGTGGTCGAAGATACCCGTGATGTAATGGCCATTGAAAATACCAACCAATATCAAGGGGTATACCACGTTTTGGGTGGATTAATATCACCAATGGATGGGATAGGACCGTCGGATTTGAAAATCGAGGCTCTTGTTGAGCGGTTAAAGACGAATGGTGTAAAAGAAGTTATTTTAGCGTTAAGTGCTACGATGGAAGGAGATACTACCATTTTTTATCTTTATCGTAAACTTAAAGAATTTGATATTCAATTAAGTACCATCGCACGTGGTATTGCATTCGGTGGTGAGCTTGAATATGTTGATGAATTAACATTAGGCAGGTCGATTGTTACTAGAGTTCCTTATGAGAGAAATGTCGGCTAGTCTAGTTTCTTCTCTACAGTTTCTTTAATATCCAGGAAAAACCAATACTCGTAATGATTAATAGACCACCTGTACACAACCATAAGACACTATAACCATAATGTTCTGCTAGGTAAGTTCCAAAAAACGGCGAAAAGATATTGGCAGCGGCGAAGGCCAGCGAATTAAATCCCATATAAGCCCCTTGTGTATTTAGTGTGGCTCGAGAGGCGCTAATAGTCGCGGTAAAAGGTAAGGTAAGCATTTCTCCAATCGAGAGGATAAACATTGAAAGATATAACCATATAATTCCTAGAGGCATATACAACATTAGATAGGAGATACCAGCGATAGCGGTTCCAAGAATCATGATTACTCTTGGCGTAAATCGATGTTCGACGGCATGCACGAGTAACATCTCAAACACAACTATGCAAAACCCGCTAAATCCCATTAACAGACCGATCTGAGATTCAGGAAGCAGCATTTCCTCTTTATAATACAGCGGTAATGTACTTAGGAGTTGAAAGAAGGCCATTGAAAATAAACAGCAAAAAATATTGAATATAATAAAAGGAGGATCTAGATAAGCGTTACGGTCCTTCGATGATGGATATTTTTCTTTACTTGCGGTTAAGGGCTGGGTAAGCGTTCGTGGTTTCTTGTTATGAAAAAATAGGACAAAGACAATTGCCGCAAGTAGTGCTGCAAGTGCGTTCCCGTAGAATATCCAATTGTAAGAAATCATGGCTAAAACACCGGCTAGTGCTGGGCCTATTGAAAAACCCAAATTGATTGCCATTCGGTTTAGTGAATAGGCACGCGTAAGGTTCTCCGGTTTTGCATAACGAGCAACAGAAACGGAGTTGGCGGGTCGGAATGTATCGGCAACTAATGTTAACAAAAAGATCATCCCGGCTAAGGATTCCACGGTTTTAAAATGGGGTAATACAAAAAAAATAGGAACTGTAAGAAGTAGGCTGAAACACTGTACTTTATAATTCCCAAATTTGTCCGTCAACCACCCACCCAACCAGGATCCGCAAACAGACCCTAGTCCGAAGCAGCCCAAAACAATACCGATCTGGGGCTTACTGAAATTTAGCTCTGTGGACATATACATACCAAGAAAAGGAATCACCATGGAACCAATTCGATTTATGAGCATAACAACAGCGAGCAACCAAGCTTCTTTAGATAAACCGCGATATGAATCAATATAAAGATTAAGTAATTTGTTCACTTGAGTCGGTTTTGATTAGTTACGTAGTCACGGTTTGATCAAATTTTTGATCGATGGTATAGTGTTGTGCGATTACTTTTTTACTCCTTTTTGATCTGTTGAATAAAATATCCAAACGGCCCAAACGTATTCCAGCAAAGCCTACCTGGTTTATATATACATCGTTGTCATCAAGATCTTTAATTATTGTTGGTTTATCTAAAAATGTATGTGTATGACCGCCAAGAATAATATCGACGTTTCGAATATTTGCAGCCAATTTGAGATCAGAGACTTGCTCATCGGTATATTCATAACCTAAATGTGATAAACATATAACTAAATCACATTTTTCTTTCTCTTTCAATAATTTTGCGACATTGTTTACAACGGGGATAGGGTCTAGATAGGTCATACCTTTAAAGCTATTTGGATCTACGAGGCCCTCAACATTGACGCCTACACCTGTGATACCTATGCGTAACCCACCGCGTGAAATAACAATATATTCTTTGGTTTTTCCTTCTAGGATAGTACCTGAAAAATCGTAGTTGGCTGTCAGGAATGGGAATTTCGCACTGTCAAAATGTTTCATAATTCCAGCCAGTCCATTATCGAACTCATGATTTCCAAAGGTGCCTGCATCATATCTCAGTTTACTCATGAGCTCGAGTTCGAGTTTACCACCGAAAAGATTAAAGTAAGGAGTACCCTGAAACATATCACCCGAATCGAGGAGCAAGACATTATCCTCTTGATTTCGGATCATTTCAATTAGTGTACTACGGCGTGCCACACCACCCAATCCTTGATTCCTTGAACCATCCATTGGAAAAGGTTCGATTCGACTATGTACATCATTGGTGTGAAGGATCGTTAGTCGTACTTCTTGATCAGCAGCTTGTGTATTTTTATGGTAAGCACTCAGCGTGACTGCTGCACCCAGGGTTACGGACTGCTTAATAAACTTTCTTCTATTTATGAATCGTAACTCTTCCATCTGTTTTCGTCTGAATGTGTTTACCTTGGTTTGTTAAAAAAGATACATATTCTATTAATGCCTCTCGTACGCGCTGAGGATGATCTTTTCTCTCAAGTACCGTATCCAAAAAAGTGATATAGTCTCCTCCGTTTGCAAGGTAATCGTAGGTGACCATTTTGTAGCGTGCGTTAGAATCGACAGGGAGACCATTTATTTCAAAAGTAACTACTTTATTATCTTGGATGACTAGTTTTATTCCAGAAGCGGGTTGGCCGCCAGTTTTTGCCATATAATCGGCCCAGCGTAAGATATCTTTGCCGCTTAATGTGAGGATAGTGACGGCATTCTCAAATGGCATCATTTCAAAAATATTTCCAATAGTGATATCTCCTTGTGGTAATCCAGCGCGAATTCCTCCTTTAGTTGCAAAACTTACACTTACTTCTGGATCCAGCTGTTTTCCTTTCCACAATAATGCGTCAACAAAAAAATTTCCGGCTAGACTCTCGGTCTCTCGATTCTTCGTAAGCGCGACATCAGACACCCCTATGACGCGATTCATTTCCTGTTCTAGCTTAATTTTAAAAGGAGAATAATAATTTACGATAGCGGTATCATTCTGAACTGAAGTGTCGATTTGATAATATTGTACCTTTTTTACCGTGGGATGTAACTGTGT
>NZ_JABMCQ010000102.1 GCF_013179575.1 Sphingobacterium shayense
AGAAAACAGCGTTTGACGTGATCAACAATATGGGGTCTCATGACTACTGGGTGGCCAAGAGCTTTATACTACTTGCGGATACTTACGCCAAGAAAGGCGATAATTTTCAAGCGAAAAGTACATTGGAAAGTATAATTGAAAATTATGAGGGAGAAGATGATGTTATCCCTTCTGCAAAAGAACGATTACAAAAGTTGAACTCCAAATAGCAGGGTTTATTAAAAAGAGAAATTGCGGAAAACTAATGTTCCTTTCTAGGGCAGTGATATTGTCGATAGTTTAAGAGCAAGGGTGAGCGATCTCGTAGAATCAGTAATATTGAATGTGAAACTATTGTTTAATAAAAGTACCTTACCGCACCGAATAAATTAGGAAAGAGTAACTATCTTTGGTTCATTATAACGACCTAAATTACCTGACCACGTTAACGGGCTACTTTTGGAAACAGAGAAAAACCTGAAAGTGCCCATCAAAGCGGTCTGATCAGTACTGATTTTTGCATACCCTGGCGAATTTGGAAAACGGAGACAAACGCTAATCCAAATGTCAGGACTCCTCTCAATAGGAGACTACGATACAAAAAACGTAAATACCATCGTCTTCAAAGACTTTCGTCGAGGAAATAAATTTGATATGAATTTCGTTTTGTTTAATTTTCTTTAGTTGTATTATGGCATACGATTTGTATACCCATTTTATATTAAAAAATTTTAGTTTATGAAAAGAAATCTACAAATCGGAATTGTGGCGGTAGCATTAGCCCTCACAAGTTGTAGTACAAGCGACAATAGTACACCCGAAGGGACAACACCGGTAACGTTGAAAATGACAGACGCTCCGGCCTATTATGATGCGATTGTTCTTAATATTGATGAAATTGAAATTCTCACAACCAGTGGACGCGAAACGATTGATGTTGATGAACATCCATTTGATATTTTAAAATTTAGAAATGGACGCGATACGGTTATCGCGGAGCACGATGTTCCTTCCGGTATGATTCAGGAAATTCGATTAAAATTACACGACGAGGGAAATACTATTACGGTTGATGGCGTGACCTCACCGTTAACAACACCGAGTGGGCAATCTTCAGGTGTGAAATTAAAGATACAAGATGAATTGATCCCGAATATTGGATATACATTGCTTCTTGACTTCGACGCATCTAAATCGATTCACCAAACGGGAAATGGAAAATATATGCTTAAACCAGTAATCCGAGCCATACCCGTAGAAGTAACTGGCGCCATCAAAGGGATGATTCAACCTATTGAAGCGTTTCCGCATATATATGCGATCAGCGAGACGGATACGCTTGGAACATTGGCGGATGAAACGGGGGCGTTTTATTTTCCAGGAGTGCTGCAAGGTGAATACAAAGTGATTATAGAACCGTCGTCAATGGATTTTCCGACCGACACTATATATGATGTTAATGTTTCTAACGGAATGGTTAACGATTTAGGGACGACCGTGCTTGAATAACATTTAACAACTGTTCATTTCTTCAAAAGTCCATTCATTTTTAATTTAATGAATGGACTTTTGGGTATTATAACCGATTGTTTAACCCAATAGTTGACTAGTTTTTTTAGAACTTTGCTTTTACTACAATTGGGAAATGGTCAGAGGGAAGCTTCGCTTCGTAATCTTTGAAAGACAGTTCTTTTGGGAAATCTCCTTTTTTCACCTCTCGGGAGCTCGCTTTCGGGGCTCGGTAACTTTCTGTTAGGATAGCATAGTTTTTTACTTTCAAATGCTCAGTTACGAATACATGGTCTATACGACTATCCGTGAACAGGTTTGTGTCGAAGGCGTTAAAGGTTCCGCTCCAGGCATATCGAAGAGGAGCAACCACGTAACTGTCGCGAATTACTCCAGACTGTTCTATAATATTATAAATAGGATTATTCTGATCGACATTGAAATCCCCTGTTAACACGGCTGCTTCATGCGGTTTAAGCATGTCTTTGATTCGACGAACCACAAGCTTACTGCTTTCTTCCCTGGCTTTGGTTCCTACATGGTCCATATGTAAATTAAAGAACCACAATTTCTTTCCTGTATTCTTTTCTTCTAAATGAATATATGTACAAATCCTAGGCAGGGCTGCGTCCCAACCTTTTGACGGCTTGTCGGGTGTCTCAGATAGCCAAAAATTTCCAGAATCAAGGACGTTGAACATATCTTTTTTATAGAAGATTGGCGCAAACTCGCCTGCATCTTTACCGTCTTGGCGACCAACACCAACATATGCGTATCCAGGTAATTGCTGGGTTAGATCTTCTAGTTGATTAATCAAGACTTCCTGGCAACCTAGAATGTCGTAATCGATAAACTGGATTAAAGAGCTAATGACCGGCAGCCGGTGATCCCATCCGTTTCCGTTAGGGCGATCATTTTTATTGTCATATCGAATATTGTAGCTTCCGATCGTTAAATCCAATGTCTGACTATATGCAAGAACGAAGGATAGATTAAAGATAAGAGCGGTGCCAATAATTTTTAAAAAAAACTTCTTCATAAAACTAATCTTTTGCAGTTAACTCCCTTGTAAAAGAGTAAGGGAATGCACTTTCCGAGATTCCTCGTTGTTTGTTCGGCTCGGCGCCCATATCAAATTGGAGGTCGCCTCCTTTTATTAATTCGTCGTAGCGCAAAAAATTCTTATCGTAGCTGAGACCGTTGATTTTTAAACCCTGTATATACACATTTTTCGTATCGGTATTATTGCTGCTTATCACGACCTTATTGCCATTTTCGAGATTAAGGGTTACCTTCTTGAACTGGGGAGATCCTAATACATATTCTCCTGTAGCCGGAGCGACTGGATAGAAACCCATAGCAGAAAACACGTACCAAGCGGAGGTTTGACCATTGTCCTCATCTCCGCAGTATCCGTCTGGAGTAGGCTGATATAGTTTGTCCATTATCTTGCGGACCCAATATTGCGATTTCCACGGTTCGCCAGCATAGTTATAAAGGTAAGGCATGTGTTGTATTGGTTGATTGCCATGTGCATATTGTCCCATATTCATCACTTGCATCTCTCGCATTTCATGAATCATACTGCGACTATTCATGCCCTCATAACTTGGAATAACAAACACTGTATCTAACATTGCTGTAAAGGCTTTATTTCCACCCATCAGTTCAATTAATCCTTGTGGGTCATGGAAGACACAAAAGCTCCAGTGCCATGAATTTCCTTCTGTAAATTCACGTGACCAAGCACTAGGATCAAAGTTTTCCATAAACTTCCCTTGGCTATCTTTAGGACGCATTAATTTTGTTTGTGCGTCATATAAATTTTTATAATTTAAGGCGCGTTTGGCATACACATCTGTCTCTGCACTTGGACGTCCTATGGATTTTCCAAACTGAAAGATGCACCAATCGTTATATGCGTACTCTAAGGTGCGGGCCACATTTTGATTAATATCCTTTCCAAATGGGATATACCCAAGGTCATTATAAAGCTGGAAACCGGTTCTGCCGGTAGCTGATATTTTAGGATGGGCATGGTTTGCGCCATGCTGTAGAGCTTCCCATAATAATTGTGTGTCATATCCTTTTCTGCCAGTTATTAAAGCATCGGCGACAATTGATGCAGAGTTGTTTCCGATCATCGATTCTCGGTGACCTGGACTCGCCCATTCAGGTAGAAAACCACTCTCTTTATAGGCATTTACTAATCCCTCTTGCATCTGATCATTCATGGATGGATACAGCAGGTTTAACAGTGGGAAGAGGGAGCGAAATGTATCCCAAAATCCTGTATCAGTAAACATAGCGCCCGGTAAAACTTTGCCATTATACGGCGAGTAATGAACTCTATTTCCTTTCGCATCTATTTCTGAGAAATCACGTGGGAATAGTGTTGAGCGGTATAGTGCAGAGTAAAATGTTCGAACTTTATCTAAATTGTCATCTTCAATTTCCACTCTGCCAAGAACCTCATTCCAGCGATCTTTTCCGGCTTGTTTAACTTCTTCAAAAGATTTGTCAGCGACCTCTTTTAAATTCAACTCGGCTTGTTCGAAACTAATAAAAGAAGATGCAATGCGCGCTATGACTTCTTCTCCCTTTTTAGTCTTAAATCCAACAATTCCACCCGCGTGGTCGTCCTGAATTTCTAACTCGTCTTCTCGTATCGCATTGCTTTTTACGCCTGCTTGATAAGTGAACGGCTTATCAAACTCAATAATGAAGTAGTTTTTGAAATTTTCTGGAACACCGCCACTATTCCGGGTAGTATATCCGATAATTTTATTTTTCTCAGGGATAATCTTGATGTACGAACCTTTGTCGAAAGCATCTACCGCTACGAATGCGCTGTCTGTTTCTGGAAAAGTGATTCTGAAAATTGCAGATCTTTCTGTGGGCGATAATTCGGTTGTTACATCATAATCTGCCAGGTATACGCTATAGTAGTAAGGTCGCGCAATTTCTGCTTTGTGAGAAAACCAACTCGCACGCTTTTCTTGGTCAAATTCCGCTTTACCGGTCATCGGCATAATTGAAAATTGGCCATAATCGTTATTCCAAGGGCTAGGTTGATGTGTTTGCTTAAAACCTCTGATTTTATCGGCAGTATAGGTATAGACCCAGCCATCGCCCATTTTTCCTGTTTGTGGGGTCCAAAAATTCATACCCCATGGTCGAGCGATTGCAGGATAGGTATTTCCATGAGATAGTTCAAACTTAGATTGGGTACCAATCAGCGGATTCGCATAGTCAACCGGGCTTTTTACTTGTGCCGGCGATGCAATTACAAGTGATATAAAGCACGATGCTATTAAGTATTTTATTCTTTTCATCATTTAAAATTAGAGAAACAATGTTGAATAAGAAAATTTTTGCTAAATCTATTTAGTTGCTATTGATCGAGCAAACAGTCGCATCGCCAAGATGGCATAAAAAGCGATGTTATATGTTAATAAAACCTATTGTTGACGATGAAACTTAATAAAGCGTAACAATATTTTTACGCCCTTTATGGTCGTATTTTTTTAGACTCCCTTCCGTCATCAGAGATAAAAGAGTAAAACTTTATAAGCTCCTATAAATTATAGGCTTTAGAAGAGCTGCTTTTTATCGGATATATTTTAATGCGGAGCCAGCCTACTTGTCCATTATTGAAATAGCTAGGTAATCATGAATGACGCGCAAAGAGCGTCTTATTACCGGTATAACTGTATTATGCGTTATTGGTTGTCGAGTGTACTACATTCTTCTTTTTTTATATTTAATCTTTATATTTCTGACGTTAAATGATGTTTTTTTGGATTCCGTTTCCATCTTTAACTAGAATCTTATGGCGATTTTTTCTAAAATCACTGATCTTCTAAAGATAAAAAATTAACCTCAAGTTGTGTGATTAGTAAATGTTAAGAATCATTGTATTAACAATGCTAACATTAGGAGTTAAATTTAATGCGATGTTAATATCCGGTTAATATTCGTTAATATCTGGTCTGTCTGGGTAGGTAAATCTACCGACATTAGGTGCGTTGAAACTTAATTGATTAACTAACTAAATAACAAAACTAGATGAACAAAAGAAAAATTGCTTTTTTAGCAGCTAGTCTTTTCTTCTCGACCGGCTTGTTTGCCCAAACACAGCTAAAAGGTCGAGTTGTAGACGGGAACGGAGCACCTATCCCCGGTGTTACCTTATCCCTAAAAGACGGAACGGCCACCCAAACGGGTACCAACGGAGAATTCTCAATCACTTATGACCAGGCAGGTCAGCTTAATATTTCGGCAATTGGGTACAGTGGTAAGATGATAAATTTGTCGAATCAAACTTCGGTAGAGATTATTTTAAATTCCGCGACTGAAGATCTAGATGAAGTAATTGTTACCGCGTTAGGTATTTCTCGTGACAAAAAATCACTTGGATATGCTGCTCAGCAAGTGAATGCGAAAGAATTAACCCAAGCAGGACCGGTAAACGTGACGAATGCATTATCAGGTAAAGTAGCGGGAGTACAGGTAAATCAATTTGGTGGTACCGTTGGGGCGTCTGCACGTATTAGTTTGCGTGGTAACTCGGGAGTAAGGGCGGATCAACAACCATTAATTGTTGTTGATGGAGTTCCGATTTCAAATGATACACAACGATCGGGTGATAACACGTATAGTGGAGTCGATTACGGATCAGGAATTAACGATATTAATCCGGAAGATATCGAATCAATGACAGTACTCAAAGGAGGATCTGCCGCTCTTTACGGTATGCGTGCCGGTAACGGCGTTATTCTCATCACGACTAAATCGGGTAAAAAGGGGCAGAAAGGGATTAAGCTTTCTTATGACGGGAATTTTTCCGTAGATAAAGCTTCTTATCTTCCAAAAATCCAAAATTTATACGGTCAAGGTTTTAATGGTGATGAATTTCATTACAATCGTTCTGGAGGAAATCTTTCATATCAAGACTATGCAAGAAGCAAGGCGTTTGCTTATGATGATGGAACAGGTAGTGGTAATGGAGTGAATGACGGCTTCGATGAATCTTGGGGCCCTCGCTTGGATGTAGGGTTAAAGTTGCCACAATTTGATAGCCCTGTAGAAAATGGCATTCGTCAAGCTACTGATTGGATGTCTCACAAAAATAACATACGTGATTTTTTTCAGGTTGGACATTCCATGAACCACAATCTTTCGCTACTCGCGCAATCGGAAAAATCAAGTACACGTGCATCTCTATCTTTTCGCGATCAGGTCGGAACCGTACCTAATACCGACCAGAAGCGTTACGGTATCCAGCTGAATAATAACACGACAATTTCAGATAAGGTGTCTTTTGATGTGAGTACCAATTATACGCGAACGGAAAGTGATAATATTGTGAGTCAAGGTTACGACGGAAATAATCCGATGAACGGTTTTATCTGGAGTGGTCGTCAGATCAATATGCAAAGTCTTAAAAATAACTGGGACCAAAGGGATGAGCGTGGAGATTACACACTCTACAATTGGAATACGAACTACCACGTTAATCCATATTTTAACGTCCATGAAAATACAAATTCGTATAAAAGAGATCGTTTTTTCGGAAAAACATCGCTTTATTATCAACCATTCGAGTTCCTGAAATTCGAAGGACGTGCCGGACTGGATTATTACAGTGCGCAAGCATTTGAAAAGAACTATTTCAATAGTGCATTTCCATTTGGTGGGTTTCGTGATCGCAAAACGGATAATACAGAACTAAATTTAGATTTCATTGCTTCATTTAATAAGCAGTACGGTGATTTCAATGTTTTAGCACTGGCGGGAGCCAACTACAGAGATGTGCAGTGGGGTAATTCTGTGATTGGCGCAGATGCGCTTGCGGTACTGGGCGTATACACGGTAGCTAACAAAATGGGAGACGCTATTTCAACGATGGATCACACGCACGTTCGTTCTAATTCGGTTTTCGCATCCGCAAATCTAGGGTGGCGCGATCAGTTGTATTTAGATGTGAGTGCGAGAAATGATTGGAGTTCCACGATTAAAGACGATTTCTTTTATCCTTCAGCTAGTTTAAGTTGGCTTCCAACATCGACATTCGAGAATCTGAAGGGTGATGTTTTGAGTTTTTGGAAATTGCGTGGGGGATGGGCTGAAATTGGTGCCGGTGCGTCTGCCTATCAAAATCGAGCATATTACTATGCACAAGACAACGCCTTTAACGGGGTTGCGCAGATGTATCATACAATGACATTGCCTAATGAACAGCTAAAACCAGAAAGTGTCCGTACTTGGGAGGTGGGAACAGAAATTGGCTTGTTTAACGATCGTCTTCACGCTGATATCGCATATTACTATAAAAACACGAGAGATCAAATTTTAGAAGTCGCTACATCAAATGTGGTTGGCTTTAACAGGATGCTTTTAAACGCCGGTGAAATTGAAAATAAAGGTATCGAGATACAATTGAGAGGAGATATCATTAAAAAAGATGACGGTTTTAATTGGTCCACCACTGTAAACTATGCAAAAGACAATAGTAAGGTGATTGAACTTTATCCTCAACTGGATCTAGACACTTACCAAATTGGGTGGACCTGGGGGGTCGCAAATGTTGCTCGAAAAGGCGAGCAATGGGGTACTTTGGTAGGCGGTGGATACGATCGCGTGGAAGAAGGCCCAATGAAAGGCGCTATCAAAGTTAATAACACTGGTCTAGTGGTAAACAAAAGTGGACAAGAAATTGGTAATGTTACACCAAATTTCCTAGCGAGCTGGCGTAATGATTTCACATATAAAGACTTCTCATTTGGATTCTTATTGGACCTCCGTGTCGGCGGCGACATTTGGTCACAAACGATGAGTCATGCATATGGTGCAGGTGTTGCAGCGATAACGGTAGAAGACGGAGTTCGCGAACGCGCGATTGTTGCGGGACGAGATGTAATGAAGGATGAAAAGTTTGCGATGATGGACGGTGACGGAAACTGGGTGGAAAACACGATCGAAACTGATGCACAAACATGGTATCGAAACGGCGGGATTTCTGAGATGTATGTTTTCGACGGCTCATTTCTAAAATTAAGAGAGGCTTACTTAACGTATAATGTGCCATCTCGTTATTTGCAAAATTTAAAAGGAATCAGCCGTGTCAACGTGTCCCTAATTGGATCGAATCTAGCTTTACTTTGGACGCATAAATCTAATACGATGCGTATTGATCCGGAGACTGGAGGTGTTTCGAGTGATAGCCGTGGTGTTGGTTTCGAACAAGCATCCGTTCCTACCTCGCGTAGTTTTGGACTAAAATTAGGCGTTTCATTTTAAGGAGTTACAATCATGAAAATAAAATTTAATAAATATACAACTCTTGCCTGCCTGACATTTGGTCTGGCGGCGGCAAGCTGCACGAAGTCTTTTGAAGACGTAAATACGGATCCAGATGCATTCACTGAAGTTCCTACTACAAATATTTTAGCGAATGTATTGCGCAACACAGGCCAGTCCTTTGGTGGCGATGTGGCTGGATATGGCACTTTCGCCGGATATATTGTAAAGATCCAATATCTTGATTACTTAGGAGATTTGATTCCAACGAACAATACGTATGGTAACCGCTGGGCAGCATGCTATTATAATAACACGCAATTAGACATCCTCCTCGAAACAACAGAGGAAAAAGCGGACTTGTATAAAAATGTCCGATTTGTTGCACGTATATGGCAGAACTACATGTGGTCCTACCTGACAGAAGGATGGCGTGATGTACCTTACTCGCAAGCTTTACAAGGGCGGGAAGAAGACGGTAGTGTACTTAAAGCGCAATACGATAAACAAGAGGATATTTATCCAGCTCTATTACAGAGCCTGAAAACTATTGCGGATGAAATGGCCGATGGACTTGGAACGGATGATCTTGGGGATGGCGATTTTATCTATCATCGTAATGGGATGGACCCAATCGACGAAGTTAAAAATTGGCAGAAATTCTGTAATTCATTACGATTAAGACTCGCTATGCGTATTTCTGCAGTGGCACCTGATTTAGCGAAATCCACAATTGAAGAAATTGCAGGTGATCCTACGAAATATCCTGTATTAGAAACCAATGAAGAAAACTGTTATTTAACATATCCTGGTGGAGCACCGTATTATGAACCTTGGAACAATGACGGGTACGTGGGAAAGCGCATTGATAATTATGGAATGTCAGATATTTTTATCGATCATTTAATAGAGATGGAAGACCCTAGAATTGCTAAAGTTGCTAATAAAGCTTCTGACGGAACCTATCGAGGTTTCCAAAACGGAGCAGAGGCGTCGCCATCTCCATTGACGACAATTTCGTTTATTGGAGATAAATATATGAAGGACCCCGCTGGTTTTACACCTTTTTATAAATCCGCTGAAACATTTTATATATATGCGGAGGCAGCGATGCTTGGATATAATGTCGGCATGACGGCAAAAGACGCTTATGAGAAAGCTGTCCGGTTGTCGATGGAGGATAATCAAATTGCTAGTGCTGCGGTTGATGCTTATTTAGCGGGCAAAGGAAAATGGAATAACACGAAAGAACGTATTTGGTGGGATATGTGGGTTGCCCTGTTCAAAGAAAACTTTGAAGCATGGAGTTTATACCGCCGTACAGGTATTCCTTCGACAAATTATCCGTCATTAAATTCGGTATTTGGTGATGCTCATAATGATCAGCCGTTTCGTTTGCCATATCCAAACAATGAATTCTTGTATAACACAGAAAATGTGAATCAAGCAAATTCTAATGTTAAAGACTACGCGTGGGGAGAACAAATGTGGTGGGATCAACGTAGTGACGTTTTTTAAAAGCAGTTAATGATCATATCAAAGGAAGAGCTGTCAATTGACGGCTCTTCTTTTTTATGTGACTAGACGTCCGGACTTCGTTTTCGACGTTAATATCCTGTGCATATTGGCTAAAATGAATGTATTGATGATTAGAATTTCTTTTTAGTTTTAGAACGTAATATAGAATGATGGACTAAAAAGGAAATTTAAAGAAGTTATATTGAATAAAAATATGAGAGTAAGCAAAGGGTTTGTGCGTATTATTTTGGTTGTTATTGCACTGGCAGAGGGAATAAATAGTGTGCGAGCGCAGAGTGGAGATCAAATTCTAGACGGGATAGGAGAAACGGGTATGATTGCGCGTTATGTTTTTGACGGTAATCTTAAAGATTGGTCTCGGAATAATTTACATGCTGAATTTCAAAGTGCGAATATTAATTTTGTTCAGGACGAAAAATTTGGTAAAGTGCTGTCCCTTGCGGGCGGTCCAAACGACTATGTTGTCTTGCCATCAGGTACTTTATCGAATCTAGAATCTTTAAGTATCTCGGGATGGTTGTTATTACGCTCATCTCAACAGGGACAGTATTTCTTTGATTTTGGCAAGAACCACGACCAACATTTTTTTGCTAGCCCAGTTGGTACATCTGAAGATAAAGGGTTTCAAACTTTAGTTACCGCAGGCGGTACTAATAAATCAGAAGCTGTTTCTTCAGTGCTAGCACAAAACAAGTGGATACACGTAGGCATCGTGGTCGATGTCTTCTCAAAAAAAATAACGACTTATCTTGACGGCAAACTTGTAGCTGAAGGTTCCAATATACCAAAGGAACTGGCAGCAGTTTTTGAAGCGGATAGCGAATCGCCGAACAAGTTATATATAGGAAAGTCGCTAGATTTGAAAAAACCGAGTTTAAACGCGCTTTTACATGACTTCCGAATTTATCGCGTACCGCTTACTGAGAAGCAAATTGCAAATATTTATTATAATGCTTTTAAAGGCGTCCGTGAAGACGCCCAAAACATGGGGAAAGTAGAAGATGATCTACCTAGCTACGAACTCAATAAAGCTCAATTTTATAACGCGTATCTTACCGCGGTAGCTGATGTAACAGTGGAAACAGCCTTAGGAGAACTGCCACGCTTACCGAGTTTTATACAAGGGTCATATAAAGATGGGATAGTAGGTCCAAAAGTACGGGTTATATGGCCTGCAGATGCCGACAATGAGGCTGTAAAGAAAGCGGGCGAGTATACCGTTACTGGACGGATTCCAGGAACAAATTTGAAACCGAAAGCTACAGTTCGAGTGAAAGGATTAGAAACTGGTACAGCTCCTTCACAAAAATTAGAGGTTTTTGCGTTGAATCAGGTTTCTCTAAACAATGATGATGAAAATCACGATACCAAGTTTATTGAAAATCGGGACAAATTTATAACAACGCTTGCTAAAACTGACCCGAATTCCTTTCTGTATATGTTCCGACATGCATTTGGTCAAGAGCAGCCTGCAGGCGCCGTACCATTAGAAGTTTGGGATAGTAAAGACACCAAGCTCCGCGGTCATGCGACGGGTCACTATCTCACAGCGATAGCGCAATCTTACGCGAGTACAGGATATGATAAAAGTCTACAAGAAAACTTTGCGCAGAAAATGGAGTATATGGTAGACGAACTTTACGAGCTTTCGCAACTTTCTGGTAAGGCAAAACAAGCGGGTGGAGATTACGTTATAGATCCGACGGCTGTGCCCGTCGGTCCGAATAAAACTGATTACGATTCTGACTTGAGTGACAAAGGGATCCGTAACGACTATTGGAACTGGGGAGAAGGCTTTATAAGTGCTTATCCACCGGATCAATTTATCATGTTAGAACACGGTGCAACATACGGAGGGAAGAATAACCAAGTTTGGGCACCCTATTACACCCTCCATAAGATTCTGGCGGGTTTAATTGATATTTATCAAGTTAGTGGTAACGAAAAAGCCCTCCGAATTGCCGAGGGTATGAGTGAATGGGTTTACGCCCGCTTGAGTAAGCTTCCTGCCGAAACGCGGATAAAAATGTGGAATACTTATATTGCTGGTGAGTTTGGTGGAATGAACGAATCGATGGCCCGCCTGTATGATATCACTAAGAATTCAGACTATCTAAAGACCGCAAAGCTGTTCGATAATATAAAAATGTTTTATGGTGATCAGGATCATTCCCACGGATTAGCTAAAAATGTGGACACGTTCCGTGGGTTGCATGCTAATCAACATATTCCACAGATTGTTGGTAGCATCGAGATGTACAGGGTTTCGAATAATCCAGACTATTTTAAAATTGCCGACAATTTCTGGTACAAAGCCGTTAACGATTATATGTACAGCATTGGTGGGGTCGCCGGCGCTCGAAACCCCGCAAATGCTGAATGCTTTATCAGCCAACCTGCGTCCTTATACGAAAATGGGTTCTCAGCTGGAGGACAAAATGAAACATGTGCCACGTATAATATGTTAAAGTTAACGAGTGACCTTTTCCTGTTTACGCCACGTGCCGAGTTAATGGATTATTATGAAAGAGGGTTGTATAACCATATTCTGGCCTCTGTGGCTGAAGATAGTCCCGCGAATACTTACCACGTCTCCTTGCGTCCAGGTGCGATGAAGCAGTTTGGTAACCCAGATATGAAAGGTTTTACCTGTTGTAATGGAACGGCAATTGAAAGCAGTACAAAGTTGCAAAATTCGATCTATTTTAAAAGTAAGGATAATGAGAATCTGTATGTTAATTTGTTCATCCCCTCAACCTTAAGCTGGACAGAGCGGAATGTTACGCTGACCCAGTCGACGAGCTATCCTAAAGAGGATCAGACTCGTTTAGATATCAAAGGGAACGGTAATTTTACCGTACATATACGGGTGCCAGGATGGGCCACCAAAGGGTTTGTTGTAGAAATCAATGGAAAGAAGCAGGAGTTGCAAGCAAAACCTGGAAGCTATCTTCCCATTAAACGAGACTGGAAAGACGGCGATCATATTGAAATAAGAATGCCATTTGCATTCCACTTGGATCCTGTTATGGATCAGCAAAATATCGCAAGCTTATTTTATGGACCCATATTGCTAGCTGCACAGGAAGCTGAACCGCGAAAGGAATGGCGAAAAGTAACCTTTAATGCGCGAGATATTAGTGAAACCATAAAAGGCAACCCAGAAAAACTGGAGTTTACTATCGATGGCGTTGAATATAAGCCGTTTTATGATACCTATGGACGTCATTCGGTTTATCTTGATGTAACCCTAAAGTAAATTATCTAAAACCCCTAAAGCTTTCGCTTCGAATCGCTCGAAGCGAAAGCTTTTACGTAGGATTGATTATAGGTCGATCTAAGCTCTTATCGACATTTTCCATTTAATTTGTGTGTTACGCTTCCGGAAAAATGAAATTCCTTATCCATTTTCTTTCGAAGATTCAGGCAAAGGGGAGACTCCATTGAAAGCCTGATAGAAAATTTTTATGGAAAGCTCGTGCCCTCTGTCCCTAAAAAGCCATTCACCCATTGTGTCTTTTTATTGGGATTCCAGTGTTTTTCTTGTAACTCGAGGACATAGAAAAAGAAAACGCGTACCCTTTAATGAGTACACGTGATCTCCTTTTAACTAATTGAAACAATCTTTTAAGTAGGTAAACTAATTACGCTTAGTCAGCGTAACTGTTTTGATATTTCCTGGTATTACGTATCGTCCTTGACCATCTTTTTTGTATCCGAGGACTTTATAGCGGTCATTTTCGATATTTAATAACGTGTTTTCTGTATAGCTATCGTTCGCGCTTGCCAAGGACAGTCGTATCTGGGTAGTGGTAGGGTCATATTCTAAGGATTGCAGCTGGCCCGCATCAAGAGTGATCCATAGCCTCTGTTCAGCGAGGAACACACGAGCTCTGGAGGCAGTAGTTAAATCCACTTTAATTTTCCCCTTAGATTCAGTGAGATTTCCACT
>NZ_JABMCQ010000103.1 GCF_013179575.1 Sphingobacterium shayense
GTGCAATTGGATACTGGCCGGAATATCCCCACAGATATACCGTTCTAACATTTCCCTTTTTAACAAACTCTTGAAGATTTCCATTTGCGTTATAGGAAAGATATTCCACTAAAGCTCCTTTAGAATAACTGTTCTTACCAACGTCAATAAAATATCTTTGAGGGAAATAATCATGGCCAACATAACCAAATTCTAATCGATCTTGGTATATTAACACGTCGTTCTCCACAATTTCACTTATCAGTGGAATTGCTATTAGGTTTTTCGATACCAAAGCCGCATAAATTGAATTATTATACGGTTCTATGTTCATTAAGTCGTAGACATATTTATATCGGTGAATCTGTCTTTTTCCACTGGAGAGAACACTTAAAATAGAGGTGACCTGAGCATGAGCAGGATTATCGTATTTAAATTCTCGAATTTGTTCGATGCTGTCAGCATCTGTAAAGGTTTCAATAATTTCTTTCGATTTGTAAAACCAAGCCGAAATATACCTTTCTACAGTGAAATCTATAGTAGCTTTATCATTATCAGCTATTAGTTCGAAAAACTCACGAGAGTCCCACACTACTTCAGGTCTTCGCAGGGAGAGTCTATATGAACTATATTGGTATTCATTGGCGAAAAATTTGGTTGGAAAACCTACGTCTGGGTGAACGACATCACCCATTAAAAATTTAGTGTCGTTAAAATTATATTCATTCCGTATCCTTTTCCTTAGCTTCGGTTTGTTACTTTCGTCAAATTCAAAGATTGTTCTACTTAAGAGATGACCTCTTTTCCATCCATAATCGACAGTCTTACTGTATGTATTCATAGTGGATCCCCCTTCACCTATAATATCTGGGAAATAAGTATATTCGAAAACCTCTTTCCCCAACAATTTTACGGAATTAGCTGACTTGATCGATTCAGAAATTTTACTATAAAATACCGGGCTCCCTGAAAACCCCACAATATCGTTAAATGGAGAAGAAAATTGAACAGTAATAGGAATTTCAATAATGGCTGAGGATACTGGAGTTGGGGTATCTTGCAGAAACCTCCACGAAATCTCGTAGTGATGATATTGTGGTGAATAATAAGAATTTGCCTGTTCATACTCGTAATTCTTTTGCAGCTGTAACTTATCATCAGAGTAACTTCGTATACTATCCACTTTAATTCCTCCTGCATCCTGATTCAAGCCGTAATAATAAACATCCGATCCTTTTGTTGGATATGTTATACTACGCAAAACGGTTTGACGAGTGCCAACCAAATTTGATGCTCGATAATTTTCTTTCAGATTTTGAACGTAAGTAAGAGTCGGCCGGGTCGTATTTATCGGGAAAGACATATTATTAAAGTATCCCCAGTGATCTTTTTTGTCTACTTGTGATTTTGACGGCAAAGCTAATCCATCATCGTAATAATCGAATTTATATTCCTCATCCCCGTTGATATTCACAGAATTAAGTTTTAATCTGTAGTATCTGCTCATTTTATCTTGGTTACCCTCAATGTTAATATCATATCCAAAATAGCTCTGATTAAAGTCGATCTTTTTAACAACATCTCCGTTAAAATTCCTAATAATTATTCTTTGTAAAGCCTTTGTTTTTACTAAATTATTCGGTTCGTAATATACATCCTTTCTCGGAGATGAACTGTATTCAAATTCTATAATCGTCCGTCCATTGATCTTCATGCTCTTGGTCAATTTTGAGATAACCTCATTTCTACTCCAAAGGATTTGATTGTAATAAGATTCTGTGCTGGGTGTATACCTATTAATATTTTGATAATTATTATTTTCATTACGTATGGAGATCACTGTAGGATTCTGACTACTATATTTACTATCGTAATAGTCAAAATCGACAACCTCTCCAAATCTCGTTCTGATGTTAGTTAAATAACTCGTTCTCTGCGTAATTATATCTCCAGCTCTGGTTCCGTATGAATTCTCATCTTCTACCACACCCCCAGCGCTGGCGCCGCTTTTGTACCTTTTGAAGGTACCCTTGTATTTAACGCCTACACCAGAAGAAACATCAAAATTATACACATTTCCTGCGATATCAGTAATCGAGTTGTTCTGAATAATATTTTTTGAGAACGGAATTTGATGGGTCTTCCGGTCACTTCCATAAAAGTACTTTCCGGAATAATTAGGAATTTGAAAATAAAACATATCGACCTCAGTGTTCGGATAATCGTACATAGAATTATACGGGCCCATGCCGGAAAATACAAATCTATAAGGCGCGCCAGGAAACGGGTCCGGTTGCACATATTGGTATCTCGCCTGTGGTACTGCTAAACTATTCTTCATATTGTAATAATCCAAATTACAATCACCAGCTATTGATGTGTTTGGTAGATACGAACATCCGGGGGACAACAATTTATTGGTTTTATTCGCGTACTCTGCAAATCCATTTTCATTGTTATTATCAAAAAATCCATTTCCTTGTTGCACAATACTACCTCCGAACTCCAGATTCCAGCCTAAGCCTATCTCGGTGGACTCCCCATTCACCTGAAACCCATAGCTCCTATACGTTAATATTAATGGGATTTTTAAGCCATTTAACTCAAACTCATATAGATTAATACTGATGTCTGGATTTCCAGAAGTATGATTTACTCTGAAGTCTACCTTTCCTTGAAGAAAATAAGCTTGCGGGCTAGCTTTGTATTTATTAATACTATTCTCAGGAGCTACTTGGGCTACCACTGTTAATACCTGAAATCCAAAAATAAAGATCCAGCTAAAATATTTTAGAAATGTCATTTAATTATTGTTAATCTTTTTTAGTTATATTTTTTCTCACTTAGATTGTTTAATCTTAAATTGAGTATAGAGCAAACTTATCCCTTTTTCAACGACATCCATTCTTTTTGTTACGATAACTTTAAAGTTTGGTTGACGTTACCACAAGAGGTTTGGAAACAAACATGGATGTATAATCTTGCGTACTATCATTTTCTTTGTGAATAACTAGTATAGGTTAGTTTAAGCTCTCCTCAAGCCGCTTAATCCGTTCTTCTTGTTTCTCCATTACCTCCTGCTGTTGCTTCATCGTTTTATCCTTTTCTATTAAATGCAATGTAAGTTCCTCTATCTTCTGTAATAAAATTCGATTCATTTCGCCAAGGGACAAACCGTTTTCGCCAACTTCTGTTGCATTAGGAACCTCAGGCAAATGACCATGTTCTTTAATATAACTCTCTATTTCGGATAGCGATAGAAGCGGATAGTCGTCCTTAAACACGTAGTCTGGCCAAGGTTCGGCTTCTACTTTAATTTCTTTGGCTCGGATGGTTCCGTTGACCGACAATTTCTCCGCGGGTTTAGATGTGCCTATTCCAACATTCCCGTCCATATAAAACAGACTGTTTGTCAATCGTTGCCATTGATAAGAAGCGCCGAAAAGAAACGGACGTGTCGCAGTATTTGCAGTCGCAAAATACTCGCCAAACACCTGTACAGAGTAACTATTTGCATGCTCTGTCGTCACTTTAACAATATTATCTTCCACGATGAGAGTTGGATGGTTTGAAGACAACCCGCCGGCATTTACAACTCGGGTTTGCCACAGCGCTTTAGCTCCGTCGTACCATACCAAAAGCTCAGTACCTGTCATCGTTCCTGTTGTCACTACAGAGAGCTTGATACGATATAGCCCGCCCTTCTCTAGGGGTTGATTGTTCCCATCCGTCAGTTGGACTTTATTAGTCGTACTAACCGCGACACGCTTGCTAAACGTTGTCGTTTGACTTTTTAGACTGATGGAACTCAGTACAAATCCCAGTATCAAAATCGCCTGTAATAAGTGAATCATTCGCATAAATTAAATGTTATAGAGTGTTGTCAATTTGCAGTCGCGGACTGCTCCAATACCTGTATCCGTTTCTCCTGCTGAAGGATATACAGCGTCAGCTCTTCAATCTTCTTCAACAGAATTGTATTCATTTCACCAAGCAACTGCCCCCGGATCTCGACATCAGCTGCTTTAGGAACATCGGGTAAGTGTCCGTTTTTTTCGATAAAACTGGCGGTCTCCTGAAGTGACCGTAATTGGTATCCCTCCCTGAAAACATAATCTGGCCAGTTAGTTGCTTCAACTTTGATTTCACGAGCTCGGACATTTCCGTCTACTTCTACAATTCCTTTGAACTTATTTTTATATGGAACCTCGACAATGCTGCTACCTGTCAGTGCTTCATCTACCGCGGCCCATCCCTGATAATACGTAGACGATGCCGTAGAAAAAGCATCTACCCAAAAACGTTGATAATAAATTCTATCATCAATAAAAACAACTACTTTTCCGTTCTCATTGGCAAGTTTTATTTTTGGCGTATAGCTACCCGATGAAGATAAAAAGGGATTGTAAAAAAAAGCCCCATTGGCATTATTATAAATATAAAAAACGAGTTGTAGATTGATTGTATTGGATCCTCCGTAGCTAAAACCCTGGATAAAGATCGTAGACATGTCGGCAGCAGAAACAAAAGGAATATTAGTTTTGATCTTAACACCATTTACCGGAGTTCCGACAATTGAAAATGTAGCCACTTTCTCATGCACCTGCGCGTTTCCCGAAAATATCCCCAGCACAAAAAGATTGAGAAGCAAAAGTTTAATTGTAATCTTCATAGGAATATGGAATTATTGTTTTTCAAGGCTATCTTTAAGTATTTTTTTCACCTTTTCCATCTCACTTCCCAATTCAGTTATCGCTTGCTTCTGTATCTGTAGCTCATCATCTTTTTTAATGAGAAGTAGCGTCAATTCTTCGATTTTTTTTAAAAGAATAGCATTCATTTCGCCGATTGCAATTCCCTCCTTCGCTACAATACTTGCCGAAGGAACACCTTCCAGATGACCGTGCTCCGAGATATAACTTCTAATCTCATCAACAGAGGGCAGCTTATACCCGTTCTCAAAAACATAATCTGGCCATGGTCCGGCTTCCACTTTGATTTCTTTAGCTCGGATCGTTCCATCTACAGAGAGCTTTTCTGATGGACTTGCTGTACCGATTCCCACCTTCCCATCGTAGGTCACCGTTAAATAATTGTCAATTGCCAGCTTACCTACCCGCGCCTCGGCTCGAACAGTACCTCCGCCGTTTGGCAACACACCCGAAAATGCTCTCGCAGTATTCCAACCATAGGTATCTGACAAGATAGCTAAACCGGTCAGCTCCCTCGTGAAATTTACCTCGATAAAGGTTGTATCTTTATCATAAGTTAAGCGTGCCTGCGACCACATAGCCGATTTACTGTTCGACGTAACGGACACCCCGCCTAAGGTTGCCCAATCTTTAAACCATTCAATGTCGAGCTGGTAAGGCGCTATTGCTCCGCCCGTTGTATAGATGGTTACCTTACCAAATCCCCTCCCTGCAGCTCCCTTACAAAAAGCAACACGTTTCCATCCTGCTGCGTTGACTGATGCTGCAACAGGAGTCTGCGCATGAGAAACGCCAAAGCAGATAAACGTCAAAAAGAAAAGTATATTTTTTATGTTCATGGTTCTTACCTTAGTTACTAATTTTTTCTTTAATGGTTAACAGCTCACTTTCCAAAATATCGATCCGTTTGCTCTTTTCTATAAGATGTAGCGTCAGTTCTTCAACCTTCTGAAGAAGCAGACGGTTCAATTCTCCGACTGCAACGCCATCTGCCTGCACCTGATCTGCTGTGGGCATATCGGGAAGGTGCTTATTGTTTTTTATGTACCGCTCTGTTTCGGCTAGACTCGGAAGCTGATAGCTGTCCTCGAATACATAATCAGGCCAGTCTGCAACTTCGATTTTTATTTCATGTGCACGAATTTTTCCGTTTACCGATAGTTCTTCGCTAGGTTCCGTTGTACCAATACCGACTCTACCCATGACATTAAAATTCTTAACCTGGTGCGTAGCGCTCATGTTGGATACAAAATCCTGTATATCGGTTAGTACAGCCGTATTTTGTGCCGCGCCATTTATATCATAAATTATGAACTTAAGAGATTCGGCCGAAGAAGTAATCCAACCGGCAAATTTAAACCCGCTTGCATGTTGACCGGGCATATAGGGGATATCGACAGCGAGATATTTGACGCCATTGAAGACACAGGTTTTTAATCTCCAGTGCTCTACATTATCATCGTTGGAGGCTAACATACCTGTTGTATTACGGTACGAGGACGATGTGTTTAGAAATACTGAGTTTAGCCTATTGTAAGATGTAACTCCTCCGCGTCTAGCAGTAAGATTTCCCACAATATAGTTGTCTGCGATATCCGTTCCGTTATATATTGGGTGCAAGAGAATAAGGGCTTTTGAATAGGGTACATTTCCCGTAGCATCAATTTTTACGTGTTTAAAATTTTGAGTAATTATCGTTTCCTGGGCAAATACCGCGGTGTACGCTAGAAGCGCTGCAATCAGTGCAACGACATTAGTCCGATTTATAATCATATTCTTATTTGTTTTCTTCGAGTTTATGGATTCGTTCTTCTAATTGAATAATATAGAGGGTAAGTTCTTCAACCTTCTTCAGTAAAGTGGAGTTCACCTCTCCAACAGATATCCCGTCTTGTGCGACTTGGCCCGCTGTCGGAACCTCGGGCAAATGCCCTTTGTCCTGTATGAACCGCTTCACATCCTGTAGCGATCGTAGATTGTAATCGGTATGAAAAACATAATCAGGCCAGTTAGCGATTTCAACTTTAATTTCTCTAGCGCGAATGTTACCATTAACGGAAAGCTTTTCCTTCGGGACTGGCGTCCCTATTCCAACAAATCCAGCATTGTCGTTGATAATTAAATTGCCAGGGCGATCTGTTCCCAAAACGCTACTGCGAAAATACATATCACCGTTCGAGTTGCTGCGTTCAAAAACAAACGCGCCTATTGAGGCGTTGTTTCTGAACTGAGCAAATCCAAAATTGGTTATACCACTTCTTGAGACAGTCGCAGTCGGAGTTTTTGTTCCTTCGAAAAATTCTTGGGCGATAGCATCGTTGAAAGACATCACGGAAAGGATCAGTACTGATCCCCACAAAAGATTTTTTTTCATCAGTAAAAGGATAATCAACGACAGTATCTGCAAATAAAACATAGTATAGCTTAATACAGCTATTTATAATTTAACTTATACTATGTAGATAAATCTGCCCTTAATATTTTTTCTATTATATGTTAATAATGGTTTAACAAACTGTAAACTTTACACTGTTAATAAGCATAAGACAGCGAAGACTAATAATCTAAACTATCTTATAACGAAATTACGGAAATCTTTTTAATTCAATAAGATTTATTTTAAATTCTTTGAGACACAAATCTACCTAAAGTTCAAAAGAAGAAATTGCAGACGTAGTTTCTCGAACTTTTTCTTTTAGCTTAAATTCGTTTGATCTGGATAATTAATAAGTCTCAATAGCATGAGTAACATCCAGTTATAATATTTCATATTGCTTTTACAATGTGGTTGGGCAAATGTCACTTACTTATTTGCTTCAAGTATCGTCACTCTTTTCTCGAGCGCTTCGATCTGCTTATTCTTTTCGATCAGATGAAGGGTAAGCTCCTCGTTTTTCTTAAGCAGTTTATTAACCATTTCACCCAGCTGGACACCACTTGTCTCGACTTCTTGTGCGGGAGGTATTTCGGGTAAATGACCATTAGCCATTATAAATTGTTCTAAACTGTCTAATGGCATTAGCGAATAATTCTGATGGAAAACGTAATCCGGCCAGTTGCTGGTGGTTACCTGTACCTCGTGAGCAGATAATTTGCCACTAACAGACATTTTGCTACCGGTTTTTAAACTGGAACCAACCGCAAGGGTGTTGATAACACGTAAATCTCCTGTTTTAGTCAGGATCATTGAGTAAGCAGTACCTCCCCAATGCATTGAGCCGTTACTGTTAAAACCAAACATAAGTTGAGAGGGCTGCCCCGGATTATACAAAATAGCAGCATGATTACCATCGACAAACTGCAAAAAGTTTCTGTACCCATTGATTCCCATGACTGTGTTTACGCCATGTACGGATACACCGCCATTTACCTGCAGTTTGTATTGCGGTGTTGTAGTCCCGAGTCCAACATTTCCTGTAGTTGGGAACGAGTTATTTTGGGCATGCACTATACTTCCAAAGCAAAGGCATACAAAAAGTACAAATATATCTTTCATTCAAAAATGGTTAACAAACTGGCTACTAACAGTAAATAGTTTTCATAAGCAATATCAAGCTGTTCTATCCAGATGTTTTTAAATTAATAATTCAATCCGAACTCAAATATATGTATAATCTTAGAAACTATAGATTATCTTTTTGTTGATCGAACTGGTTTAGGGGTGATCCGAGGATTAACAGCCGGACATAGATGGTGCAGAACTGCAACAGACATTTCCCAAAAATATTTAGTAAATGTTTTCGCTACCTCAAATACACTATCGGTAAATATGAAACGGATAAAATGCCACATTCTATCAAAACTGCCCAAAAATTCGTTAAGATTTACTACGGTGGGCAACCTGTTGAGGAAAACGAACAGACCGACCTTTTTGAAGACCCCGCCATGCTCAAACGATTTCAGGATATTGCAACACTCCCCGAAAAGGAAAAGGAATGCCTGCTCACTACCGTCAATCACTTTATTAAAGTAAGATTTCTTTGAAGTAAAAAAACGCCAAGCTATTGGCCTGGCGCTTGGGTTATTCAATTACAAAAACTATATAACATTTCTTTTTAAGTTTTTCAGCGGTTGTGTGAGCATTTGCAATGCCTTCCTTTGCTAAGACGTAAGTCCTTTTCAAACAATTGTCTTCACTTTCATTTTCTATTCTATCACAATACCAATTCAAGTATTGATATTCTTCTCCCCAAAGCTGATAAGCATATATTAGCTCTCCGCTATCCTCTGAAAGTATGTCACCTCCTAAAATTGCTATTTGGTTATCTTTTAATAATTCTATTGTTTGCAACGCATCATCAACGGCTAATGTGATTTCATCACTACCTGGATTAATTTCAGATAATGGCTTGCCTTTCTCTTTTATAAAATTTAGATAGCTCAATGTATTTTCCAGTCTAAGGAACTTTAGGTAGGTTAAAAAATCTGTGGTCAATTATTCCGTTAGCATCCTTGATGTATTCAAATGATCTATTAAAAACATGTAAAGATGAGTTTCCACTTAGTAACATAATGTATCTAAAAATTTATCATTAGCCTAACTCTTGGCATACTAGATACTCTCATATATTATGTTGACTAACAAAATCGCTGCTACAGGTATACACTATAATAGTGATATTACAATCTAAAAGACAACCTTCTCTGCAACTTTAAACTTGATTAAAGCTCCAGCTTTTCCGATAGACTGTATTCGATTTTCTTGCGCTATTAATAGCCTAATATGTTTATGTTAAAATTTGTTTATCATTTAAATTACCGACTAGGAATAAGAATTATTTTCGTGTAAAGCGTTGGCGGATCTTGCTGATTCGCAGATCGTATAGATTTTTGGCCGATATCTTTGTGAAACATATTAATTTTTCTAAACCCTTTCAAATCCTCTAAATCAAAGATTTCGTAATAATCGATCGAGTCTCTAAGTAGATATGCTAAACTGTCTAGTTGGCTTCCTCCTTTCTTTCCAAAAGAATAAAAAATATTATCACTATTTAACACCAAACTATCAGAAAAATAATTTTCAACTTTAATATACATTTTATAATCCCCTGAAAACCGCATGCTTTGTGACGCTGGCATCGCATATTTGGTTGTATCCAGCTGTCGGCAAAGCGAATAAAAAAAAGCACTATCAATTGTTTTTATTCCTAAATCTCTGATATTCGTAGGATACTCGTCTTCTATTTTTTTTAAATCGGGGTAAAGAAATCCACTATCATCGACATTGCCATTCTCATAATAAATACAAATAAAATTACTTTGCTTACCACTCTCTTTATCACAGCCTAATAGAATTAACACTGGTAGAGCGAACAAAATACTATTTCTTAAACTGATCATAATTAAATATATTAATATTCCACGGATACTTCTCCTCCTTTGTCGATGTTGAACTTTTTACTGGAATAGTATTTTTACGTCTATTATGACTCCCGCGAAATTGACCGGGCTTAATTTCTCCGTTCGCGGTTCCAGTCTTTTTCTCGGAACCAGTAATTACTCGATGCTCTTCTTTATTGCCATACTGACCAGGCTAAACAAAGTCCCTCCTATCGAGAGAACACATCTTCTTATCAAAAAATTAATATTCATAAATGTTAGGTTAAATAATAATTATAAATTTCGATTCAACTATTGATCAGTTCAAATTTAGACTCTTCTCAAGACGCTCGATCCGTTTATCCTGCATCTTCATCGCCTTGTCCTTCTCAATAAGCAACAGCGTCATTTCCTCAATCTTCTGCAACAATACTCTGTTCATTTCTCCCAAAGACACACCATTTACTGCCACCGCCTGTGCATTTGGGACGCCCGGAAGATGTCCATATGTTTGAATATAAGTTGCGATTTCCTCCAAAGAGAGCAACGGATAATTTTCTTTAAAGACGTAATCTGGCCATGGCCCAGCTTCTACTTTAATCTCCTCAGCTCGAATTGTACCATTTACTGCCAATTTTGTTGTCGGCATCATGGTGCCAATTCCCACATTTCCATTATAAGCTACCGTGAGGTAATCGTCAATGCTAAATTTCCCGACACGTGCCGCTGCACGCACCGTTCCTCCTCCATTTGGAAGGAATCCCGAAAATGCTTTTGCTACGTTCCAGCCGTAGTTATCTGACACAATTAACAATCCGGGAAAATCCTTGGTAAAGTTAACCTCGATATAGGTTGTATCTTTGTCATATGTTAAACGGACGTCTGTCCAATATGCAGTTTTACTGTTCGATTTAACGGATAAACCTCCAGAAACTGACCAATCCTTAAACCATTCAATATCCAACTGATAGGGGGTTGCAGACCCTCCCGTGGTGTAAATAGTGATCTTTCCAAAGCCTCGACCTGCAGCTGCGTTACAATACGCTACCCGTTTCCAACCTGCAGCGTTTACAGATGCCGTTACCGGCGTTTGTGCCCGAGATATGCTAAATCCCAGAACAAGAATTATTAATAGTAAATTCTTCATTTTCATTATTTGGTTAACTATTGTTTAGGTCTATGAATTCGCTCAATTGATACCCTAATGAAATTTAATTTAAAGGGGCTTGGGCAGTATTCGTTTTTGCTCCTTCAAATTTATCCATACGCGCTTCAAGTTCAATAATATATAGGGTTAGTTCCTCTACTTTTTTCATTAGCAGCGTATTTATTTCTCCTACAGCGAGACCATTTTCCTCAACTTCAGCGGCTCCAGGTACTTCTGGTAAATGCCCATGCTTATCAATAAATTGTTTCACCTCTTTTAGGGGGCGCAGTGTGTAACTATCCGCAAAAACGTAATCGGGCCAATTTGCTATTTCAACCTTGATTTCATGAGCCCGTATTTTTCCGTTAACAGACAATTTTTCTTTCGGCTTTGGGGTGCCGATACCAACGAAGCCGCCGATATCATTAATAATAATGTTCCCCTGATCGTTGGGAACCTGATATCCGACGCTTCGGATATAAAAATCCCCCACCGCGCCTATATGTTCCATCACCTGGATCGAACCTGCACTTCTTAGGTGTGCAAAACCAAAGGTTGTAGACCCCGTTCTTGAAATTGTCGACGTGGGACTTACCGACCCAGTAAAAAACTCTTGAGCTTTCACGCCCATTGTTACTGTTAGAAAAGTTACTAAGAGGACTCCTGTACGATTTACGAGCATATAATTTTTTAATATAATGAGTATTTATAAATTTTAACGAAATTCATCTTCACTAATATGTTATCGATATCCCTATTGTAAAATTGAGCAGTTCATTCGAAAATCCTTACATGTTGTTATCAGTCCTCTCCAAGAATATCATCCGATTTAACCGCCGAAACGGAAATAAAGGCACCTATATCACAGTAGTTCTGGAAATAAAAAAAGTGGTCTACAAGAAAGAAAGACACTCTAGTTGTGTTACTTTTCAAATTCAATGGATTTCTTAACGTTCATACAATGTTAACAATGGTATTTACTTACAACTCTGTATCCGCAACTAAATACTATCGGTGACTTTTTTACGAAAAATAATAACTGGCACTATTCGGAAATAAAAATACATAATTTATCGAACGCTCAAAGAATTTTTATTTAAAACATCTATTTTAAATAAAAATAAAATTATTTTTATAATCAATTTACGGTTTGCCCCGCATCCCTCACGTGCCAGTTAAATTGCAAAAAGAAAGACTAATCTGGCTTTTCTTCTTCCCCGAGCGTAAACAGCGAGGTATTCGTCTCCCTTAAAAATATCATCAGTACTATCCGGTAATAATCAGAAGAATCCTCGGAAGCGTAAATATGGAATGAGTACCTATTTTTTTATAGCTACCATGCGAATACGATACTTCAGCTGATCGTTTTCAACAAAGCCGTGAATGGATTTTATAAAAAACTTTTTCTCCAGCGATATAAGCGCGTTTTGTAAACCAGAAAATGTCCCATTTAAAACAACATCGCGCTCAACTGTATGACTATTAATTCCTACCGATTTATTTTCAAAACTCACGCCTACCGCCTGTGTAGAAAGGACGGCTCCGACATTTTGAAGTAACCCCGATACCCAAAGAGTTGAATCAGCGATATATATGTTGAGCAGACTATCCTGTAAACCGGCTTTTTGATCAAGGATAATGTTGTTAGAAACTTTGGCCTCACGCCCGTCAAGCCCAGTCTTTAAGCGCTTATAGTTTTGTATTAACTCAAATGTTTTTCCAAACGCCATAAACCATGAAATAAATAGCAGGGCTGCTGCCATTCCAAAGAGCGCCTTATTTTTTTTCCGATATGTCCAATCTTTAAAAATCATACGAATAGTGCATACTAACAACAAAATCTTTGAGAATACTGCCGTGTTTCTTCTGGTCAACAAACTTGCTAATTTCGACCTGGTTCAACCATGGGAGCTGACCTAAAGTCCGTACCCAAGTTTCAAGCTCATTTAGTCTTTGACAGGAACCTGTTACCACAATTTTGAACCTATTATCTATTTCCCCCTGTGTACCTCCGAACCTCCGGGCCACCACCGGGTTAATTTCAACTTCCTGCCATTCCATACCTGAAGTCTCTTTCAACGATAAAGTTAGTTGGTTTATCAGCCAAGATTTTTCAATTCCACCGTTCCAGCCTAAAGCTACCAATAGAGAATCGTTTCGACTGACCGACTCGGACAATTTTCCAAGTTCGCTGGTATTCGAAAAATGTTCTTTACTCTGATAATCAATCATCTCGTATTTACTTTGATAATGCGTGTATAGTACAGTATTTACAAGAAGTAATACGAAAAAGACAATTAACAATACCATCCCGTTAATCTTAAAGCGCTCCTTCTGCAGATGCTCATCAAAATAATCATCCGCTTGGGGATAGGAAACATGAAGATCCTGCACAAAATGATGTAATAACAGTGAAAATCCCGCCGCATACGCCATTACGTACTGCTCTGCAATATCCGCACCCTGCAGCTTGACGCTGAAACGAGATTTCAATGCAGGATCATACGTATAGCTTTCCCATACTTTCTGCTCTACATGCCGCGAAATCTGATGACCATCAAAAGAAAAATGTCCGCTATAGCCGTTCAGCTGATCTAATACATTGTCCACAACGAACGGACCGACGAACAATCGTACAACCTGAATACCCGTCTGTTGAAAAAATGAGAACAGATCCTTAACCAATTCTACCCGGGCCAATGCTAACCAAGCAGATTGCAATCCCGCAAAATAACTAAAAACGTATTCCTCTTCGTTATAGTTTGGAAATACTGGAACGATATCGTCTTTAGAAACCTCCTCGAGCCGAGGTATACTCTTAATTAATATGCCGCGCCCCTGTACCTGAAACGCCACGGGTAAATGCTTATATTCTTTGAGATAGCGCGCAAGCTCATCCCTATTTGAAAAGCTCTTGTTATCAAGAATATCAATTCCATCCCTGTCCCGTTTAACGCGGCAAAGATTGAACACGGTGTCCTGCGAACCGATAAGGCAACTAATGCCAATAGCTTCCTTAACTGAATACCACTGCTCAACTTTATCCCACATGCCTCTTAATAGATAATTGTCGATTTAATAAAAACAACGGATACCACCTTGCGCGTTGTTTTC
>NZ_JABMCQ010000104.1 GCF_013179575.1 Sphingobacterium shayense
GGGACAAAAGAATACCAGTGCTTTAACGTTTCAAGCCGACCAAAGTATACTCAGTCCAGAATTATTTCAAGCTTCACGGGCGGCAAAATATATACGTGAACAAAATAATCTTAATCTTGAGGACACGAAAATTAATACGGTTGTAGATGTGAGTAAAGCCTATTACGACATCCTAACAAACGAAGAATCAATCAACATAATCAATGAGAATATTGATCGACTTACTCGTCAATATAACGAGGCTAATATTCGCTACGAAACAGGACTAGTCGACAAAACAGATTATAAAAGAGCACAGATTTCGCTAAACAATGCAAAAGCAGAGCTTAAAACAGCACAGGAGTTACGTAACTACAAATACGATTACCTAAAGACATTACTTGGGATGAATTCTTCTCAGGATATCAGTCTTACTTTTGAAAATCAATCTATGGAATCTAATATATTGTTGGATACTACCGAACTTTTAACTATTGCGAACCGAGTCGAATTTAAACAACTCAACACCCTAAAAGAGATACAGAGACTAAACACTCAGTATCAAAAATGGAATTTCTTGCCCCGTTTAAGTGCGTATGCAAATTACAATTTCAATTATCGAAATGACCAGTTTAAAGATCTATATACGGACAACTTCCCTAATTCACAAGTAGGTCTTTCGCTATCTATTCCAATATTTACTGGTAACAAACGTATCCATGAGATTCGTAAATCTCAACTACAGGAAGAAAGAATTGACTGGGATTTGCAAAATCTAGAAAACCAAATTAGCACGGAATATTCGGCGGCTATGGCGGCCTACCGTTCTAACATGAACGAATGGCGTAATGCAAAAGAAAATGTTGAATTGTCGGAAGAAGTGTACAACACCATTAAATTACAATATGATGCAGGTATTAAAACCTATTTGGAACTAATGATATCCGAAACAGATTTAAAAACGAGCCAACTTAATTACCTCAATGCGTTATACGCTGTGCTTGCGGCTAAACTTGATATTCAAAAAGCACTTGGAACAGTGGACACAAATAATTAATCATCCTTATCAAATATCGAAATAATCAAACCATGAATAAGAGCTATTTATATTCCGCAATAATCTTAGGGTCAGCAATCCTATGGCAATCCTGTGGTTCAAACGACGGGGCGGGTAAACAACAAGCTGCAGGCCAAGAACAACCTGCTGTTCCAGTAACGACAACTACCGTTCAAAAGCAAATTGTTTCAGGATTAAAATCATACCCTGCGAGCGTCGTCCCTTTACAGGAAACAAATATTTTAGCGGAGGTCAGCGGATACATCACGAAAATACATGTAACAGATGGAGCTTCTGTCTCTAAGGGGCAGGCGCTGTACGAGATAGATCGTGTACGTTATCAGGCGGCTGTCGATCAAGCGAAAGCGAATCTCGAAATTGCTAAAGCAAACTTAGAGCGTGTAGAAAAAGACTTGACTCGTTATCAAACACTTGCTGAAAAAGACGCGATTGCTAAGCAAACATTAGATTACGCAGTTACAGATGTTAATAATCAAAAGGCCCAGGTCCAAAGTGCGCAAGCTGCTTTAACAACAGCGCAAACAAACTTACAGCGAGCCATCATTCGCGCACCTTTTTCGGGATCTGTGGGAATTTCTCAGGTCCGTAACGGCGCACTCGTAAATGCAGGTACAACTTTATTAAACACGGTAAGCTCTGTTGATCCTATTGCTGTGGAGTTCCAAATAAGTGAACGTGAGATCGCTGAATTTGCAAGTTATCAAAATGGGAAAGCTGCTACAGAAATAACTGTGCAACTTCCCGACGGCACTAATTATACGCAAGTCGGTAGGATTTCAATAATAGATAGAGCAGTTGATCCTCAAACAGGAACAATTAAAGTACGCGCAAATTTCTCAAACGCTCAAAATGTATTGCGTGCCGGCATGAACCTTACTATGAATGTCAAAAGTACGTCTAGCTCAGAAAAATTAGTTATTCCACTAAAGGCGGTCCAAGATCAATTGGGCGTGTATAATGCATACGTCGTAAACGATAGCAGTGTTGTTACTGGACGTCCTGTCGAGTTGGGGTTAAAACTTGACGATGTAGTAGTCGTTGAATCTGGTTTAGAAGAAGGCGAAAAGATTGTTGTAGACGGAATCATGAATGTAAGAACAGGAGCTAAAGTCGTAGAAAACAACAAACAAAAATAGCCCCGATCCCTAAACAAAAAAGAAGAATATGATATCAGAAGTATTTATAAAACGGCCGGTCACGGCGATCGTTATCTCTATATTAATTATGATTATAGGTACGATCTCCATCATGACCTTGCCTATCAGTCAATATCCATCGATCGCCCCTCCGACGGTAAACGTTACTGCGAATTATACGGGTGCCGATGCGCAAACTGTAGAACAAACTGTAACTACCCCAATAGAGAGTCAGATTAACGGTACTCCAGGAATGATTTACATGTCTTCCAACAGTACTTCGAATGGACAATCACAGATCACAGTCACCTTTGAAGTTGGTACTGACATCGATATCGCGACGTTAGATGTACAAAACCGTGTTGGTATCGCCGAACCTGCGTTACCGGAAGCGGTCCGCCGATTAGGTGTAACAACACGTAAAGCAAATAGCGATATTTTGATGTTGATCTCTTTAGTATCGCCCGATGGTTCACGCGACGATAAATTTTTAGCGAACTACGCTAACTTGTATGTAAAAGATGCAATCTTGCGTGTTGCGGGCGTAGGGGATGTTACAGCATTTGGACAACCATTCGCAATGCGAGTTTGGTTAGATGCGAACAAACTTACCGCATTAAACTTAACACCTGATGATATTTCCACGGCAATCGGTGAGCAAAATCTTCGTATCCCAGGAGGATCAGTCGGTGCTCCCCCACAAGCGAACTCACAAGTATTTGAATACCCTGTAATCACAGATTCCGATTTATCATCGGTCGAAGATTTCGAGGAGATTATTGTGAAATCAAATACTGATGGATCAATCGTTCTCTTGAAAGACGTCGCTAACGTTGAACTAGGACAATTTAATTATGCAACCACGACGCGGGTAAATGGAATGATTTCTACAGGTATGATGGTTGCGCAGACGCCGGGAGGAAACGCTGTTCAAACAGCGGACGGTATTTATGCTGCCCTTGAAAATTTGAAGAAATCATTTCCAGACGGGGTTGACTATGTCGTCGGATACGAAACGGTTTCGGTAGTCCATGCGTCAATCGATTCGGTTATTCATACATTAATTGAAGCATTATTACTTGTAACAGTCGTTGTATTTTTCTTTCTCCAATCTTGGCGTGCCACACTTATTCCGGTGCTTGCAATTCCAGTATCAATCGTCGGAACGTTCATCTTCTTTACGCTTTTTGGATTTTCGATCAACAACTTGACACTACTGGCATTCGTGCTGGCAATTGGTATTGTGGTGGATGACGCGATTGTTGTTGTGGAAGCCGTTCAACACTATATCGATCATTATAAAATGAGTGCAACGGAAGCAACCACACGAGCGATGAAAGATATTACTGCGCCGGTAATTGCGATAGCGCTGATTCTCGCAGCTGTATTCGTTCCAGTAGGTTTTATTCCGGGTATGGTGGGCCAACTCTATCAACAGTTTGCGATAACAATTGCTGTATCCGTTATGCTTTCCGCTTTTATCGCACTTTCACTCACACCAGCACTATGTTCATTATTACTAAAGCCAACCGCTGTTAACAAAGATGCAAGGGGTCTAAATAAATTCTTCTACAAGTTTAACCTCTGGTTTGATAAAGTAACATTTAAATATTCACGCGGTGTTCGTGCGTGTATTCGTAAAGCACCTTTAGCACTTATTATACTTTTATGTATTTTCATCGGTACCGGTTACATGTTCACTTCAAAACCGACAGGATTTATTCCGAATGAGGATAACGGTATGTTCTTCGCGGGTGTTACACTTCCCGAAGGCTCATCTGCAGCCCGTACAGCGGAGGTTTTAAACGAACTTGAAACTGATATTCGTAAGGACTATCCAGAAATCGAACATATAACATTAATTTCAGGTATTAATATCTTAAACCGTTCATTCAAGTCGAATGGTGCGACCCTTTTCGTTTCCTTAAAGCCATGGAAAGAGCGTACAAGAACAGCGTCGGAGGTCACCGGTGGTATCATGGCGAAATATGCTGGTTACAGCAAAGCGCGGATCCTTGCAGTTACGCCTCCTGCAATACCTGGACTAGGTACGTCTGGTGGATTTTCGTTGATGATTCAGGATCACCAAACAGTGGACATTAAACAATTTGAGGGGGTCGTCGGAAAATTCTTGGCGGCGGCAAATCAACGTCCCGAAATAGGAATGGCTTATACCATGTTTAGCTCTAACTCTCCGAACTTCAAAATTTCGGTAAACAGGGAGCAAGCTAAAAAAATGTCCGTCCCGGTTTCTTCTGTTTATAGTACGATTTCCTCTTACTTAGGTTCAGCTTATATTAATGATTTCACCAGATACGGGCGTAACTTCCGCGTAGTCACCCAAGCTGACCAAGAATTCCGTATGAATATAGAAGACATCAATAAACTATATGTCAAGAATATTTCCGGACAGTCTGTTCCTGTAAGTTCACTTGTTACTTGGGAACTAGTTCAAAACCCATCTATTATCAATCACTATAATATTTTCAGAAACATTGAAGTAAGCGGTTCCGCGGCGCCCGGCTATAGTTCCGGGGATGCGCTGAGGGCATTGGAAGAAGTTGCCGCTCAAACGCTACCTGACGGATATGGATACGATTTTTCTGGTTTATCATTACAGGAGAAACAGTCTGGAAACATGACCGTAATGATATTCGCACTCTGTATCATTTTCGTATTCCTGCTTCTTGCAGCGTTATACGAAAGCTGGTCTGTTCCATTCTCAATTCTACTTTCAGTACCTTTAGGGTTATTCGGTGCCATTTTAACATTGATGTTTATCCCTCAATTGGATAATAATATCTATGCACAAATTGGTCTGGTAACAATTATCGGTCTAGCGGCAAAAAATGCAATCTTGATCGTTGAGTTCGCAAAAGAACGGGTAGATATCGGAATGCCATTATTAGATGCGATTATCGATGCCGTTAAATTAAGGCTTCGCCCAATTATAATGACATCATTTGCATTCATTCTCGGTATTATACCTTTAATGCTTTCAACGGGTGCCGGTGCCATTTCTAGACAAACCATCGGTTGGACAGTATTTGGTGGGATGGCCGCAGCAACGTTACTCGCCATATTTATAGTTCCGGTACTTTTTTACGTGATTACCAAGTTAGCATACGGTAAAAAGAAACTGGCCGAACTAGAAGCAAACTACGATGCTGAAAAGGCAAAAAATTTGAGTGCACACTAAACAACATAATTGAATAACAGAAAAGTGGACTTTCCTAAACGATTGTCCACTTTTCGCTTTTATATCCCCAACCTAGCATTACTTATAAGCAACAAATGAAGCGAAACTCAGGTTTTTATGTAGAACATCAACAGATTTAAAACCCACTTTTCGGGCTAGATCTAACTGTTCGACAAGTGACCGTGGGCTATCCTCTTTCTCCACATACTCGAATACTTTATCACGGTAGTGCTCGCCATTTAAATTTATCAGGTATCTTCCATATAACTCCGAGTATATCAGAGCCTGCAACTCTTCGTTATTTTGCTTTATAAGATCGAATACCCAAAGACTTCCGCCGGAATTCAGCAGTCGATAAATTTTAGAAAAATTATTGACCCAATCGGAGTCATCACGTAGATGATGTAACACCGAGGTTGCGATAATCACGTCGTAAGAGTTTTCTTTTAATTTCACCGTCCTAAAATCACCTTTATAGACTTTTACCTCTGTTGCCCCCTGCTCTTCAACCCGTTTCACAGCCCGATTCAACATTGGCTCACTTAAATCCAGCAGATGAGTTTCCACATCTCGCTTTTTAGTCAGAAGCTTCACTGTATAATTTCCGGCTCCACACCCTATATCCAACAATCTTATCTTTTTGGGATAAGTGCGGGCTATACTCTCGGTAACCAATTCCATGTTCAATACCGAATCAATTGTGCTCTGCTGTCCAGTATCCAAATTCGAAAATCTTTCGACATCGGCATCGAACCGTTCTTGAATTTCTTTTATCGTTGACTTCATATATCTTTTCTTCAAAAATACATCCTCGATAAATACTTTAAAAATACTTTTTTCGTCATTATTTAATACCTTTAAGGTATGGAAATTCGCCACATTCGATACTTTCTGGCTCTTGCCGAAGAACTGCATTTTGGCAAAGCAGCACAAAAACTTTTTATTTCACAGCCCCCGCTTAGTCGTCAAATTAAAGAAATGGAGGTTGAATTAGGTGTCCAACTATTTCTTAGAGAGAACAAAAGAGTCACCTTAACAGTTGCCGGCGAGCACTTCAAAAAAGAATCGACAACAATTTTAGCGCAACTAGAGCTCCTTAAACAGCAGACAAATCAAATTTACCACTCGTTCGCTGGTGAGATCAAAATAAGCTACACAAGCTCTATCGACAAAAAGCTGTTAGGTAGCCTAATTATGCGAATCGACGAAAATTTTCCATTCCTAAACGCAAAGCTATTTGAACTGTCTAGCGATCGTCAAATACAAATGTTAACAGATCAAAAAATGGATATCGGTGTTATACGGGCTCCTGCCAGTTCCCCCATTTTGCATACAGAAAAGCTTTACGACGACGGATTTTCCTTAATGTACCCTAAGAATTTCAATTTACCAGATGATCTTTCCATGTTATCGGAAGAAGCATTTATAACCTTTGACATCGACTATGCCCAATTTTATCACGGACAAGTACTTGCCTTTTGCGCACACCTGGGCTTCGCTCCGACATTGCGCCATCAATGTAATAATATGGCATCAATTATTGAATTTGTTCATTTAGGTCTCGGAATCAGCGTCGTCCCCCAATCTTTACAAGCACAATGCAATAATCTCAATATTAATTTTCTAAATTTGGGAGAGTCCTCTCCGAGAACGGATATAATGCTAGCTTACAACAAGAAAAGCAAACACCCTGCGTTAAAAGAACTCTGCCATTTAATACATCAAACTTTTAAAGAATGAAACTATATACGATAGATACTGGATTTTTCAAACTCGATGGAGGAGCGATGTTTGGCGTAGTTCCAAAGTCCATATGGCAAAAATCAAATCCAGCCGACGAACGGAACCTCTGCACTTGGGCCACTAGATTATTATTAATAGAAGATGAAGGACGCTTAATTTTGGTTGACACAGCGCTCGGGGAAAAACAAGACGATAAGTTCTTTTCTCATTATTATCTCCACGGAGACGAAACAATTGACAAATCCCTTGCAAAATATGGATTTCATCGTGAGGATATAACGGACGTTATATTAACCCACCTCCATTTTGATCATTGTGGCGGTGCAATAATGCGTCACGGTGATACTCTCATCCCTGCATTTAAAAATGCGAGATACTGGAGTAACGAAAACCATTGGAATTGGGCAATTAACCCAAACCCTAGAGAGAAAGCTTCATTCCTCAAGGAAAATATTCTTCCAATTCAGCAGAGTGGTCAATTAAACTTTATAGAAGAGGGTGATTTATTTTCCCCTCAAATCAAGATCAGATATGCCTTTGGTCACACGGAGGCAATGATATTACCACAAATCCAATATAAAGGTTACACTATACTGTATATGGCGGATTTGCTTCCTTCAATAGGTCACATCCCACTCCCTTACATAATGAGCTATGATATACGCCCTCTGACAACGATGCAGGAAAGAGTCGAATATTGGAATGAAATTGCAGACAATAAGTATATTCTTTTTCTAGAACACGATCCAATACATCCCTGTTGTACATTGAAACATACGGAAAAAGGTGTGCGCCTCGATCAAACCTTCACGTTAGATGATATATAAAAGGCCGACCTAAGGTAATGACTACTTCATCTAGCTCAAAGCAGCATTTCTTATTAAATCGGCCTTTTAATTTTTTTTGGGAGTATTCGGACTACCCAATTGGTTCAAGATATTGCGCATAACAATATCCTTCTTCACCATCTTTTGTGCGAACTAACCACCATTGATCGTTGGCGCGACTAATTAACGTGATAACTTCATCTTTAGCAGCCTTCCCTACAATAGGCTGGTCAGTTCCTGGGCCTTTACGGATATTCAAATTCGATGACTCAGTAATTACGCGAACCTCGCTACCTGCAACCGCAGAGGAAACATCAACATTCATTACCACATCTCCTGAGAGAAAATTTGGATCAATTTGATTGTAAATATCCCATAATTTGTTTTTTACATCAGCGTTGGGTGCAGTACCCCGTATCTGCAGCACACCCTCTTGTTCTGCTACTTGCAAGTCAGTAATACCAGATGTTTTGGCAGTATCCAACAGTGATTTATATTTATCTAGTAATCCCATAATATTTACCCTTTTATTATTAATTAACTGTTAATGCCGACATATCTACTTTCTTCGGATTCAGGGCATCTAATGCCATTTTCAATGGTTGAACACGCGACTGCTCAACACTTCCGGTCACTGTAATAATACCATCTTTTACATCGACTTTTACGTTGGGATAATCTTTGGTTGCATCAATCACTTTAGTGATAAGATCGGCGTCATCTGAATTCGTTTCAATCGGAGCGGTTTCAACCATTAATTCGTTGACCACAGATTTGATATTTTTAGTATCAGCCTTTTTCGCCGCATCGGCAAGTGAGACTTTTTCCTCCTCGGATGCCACCGTCCCTGTCAGCGTCACGACACCATCGGCAACACCCACTACAACATTAGGGCTAGCTGCCGTTACAGTTTCTACTTTAGCTTTCAAATCGGCATCTGACACCTTGCTTTTACAAGCTATCATAGAGCTTGTAAGTAATAAGACCAACAACATTGCTGACCATGTACTTCTTCCTTGTTTAATCATTTTTGGTTCCTTTTTAGTGTTTAACATTGGAGGACTTTCAATAATAAACAAGAAATTAAAAATTTTGTTTGATCAACCCCAGAAGGAGACCGAAAAAATTAATATACTTTTAAGATAGTTTGACGCATTCCATTAAACATTATCGTATCCCCCGGTCCGTTGGTTAATAATAACGCTCCGATTGGGGATGATGGAGAAACAACCATGAAAGCACCACCTTCAACACTAATTCGCCCCAAACTTATTGCTAGAAAATACTGCGCTTTATCCGTCTGGACAATCGCGCCTAAGGCAACTTTAGACTTAACACCTAAATCAATTTGTTCCAGTAGACGTTGATCCGTTTTTGCCTGTTTAAGTTGGTCTTGATATCGGTTAAGATCCTGTTGTATCATCTCTCGAGTCGTTTCATATTTATCTCCGGCACTGCTTTTAGTATCGTTCACAATAGCATCTTGGGATTGCTCAATCGCATAATTTATTTCACTTAAACGAGCTTCATTCCTTTCTAAGCAGACCTTATATAAAGTATTTTTAATATCCATTTTAAGGAGTTTCTAACAGTTATTGTTACCTGATTATTAAATATAATACAAATAGCATCGTGGTAAAATAAAAGCGCCAAACACAAGGTCTGGCGCTTTTATTTTATATAAACGTTAAAGTTAATTTTTCAATGCTTCTTTTACGTTTTCCGCTTTTTCTTTCGTTTTATCTACAGCATTATCGATCGCATCACCAGTTTTATTTGCTGCATCTTTTGTTGCATCGATAGCTTTGTTTGCACCCTCATCGATTTTCTCACCTGCAGTGCTGACCGCACCTTTTACTTTCTCCCAAGTAGAATTCGCTTCATCATAAGTCTTTTGAGCTGCCGCTTCTGCTTCTTTATCGCCTTTGGCAACTGCAGCGTCCAATTCTTCCTTAGCTTGTTTAAGTTTGGCTTCGGCGTCATGCAATTGCTGATCAGCTTCAGAATGGATATGACCGGCGTGTTCGTCCACTTGCTCCAATGTGCTGTCAAGTTTTTCTCCCACTGAAACCTCACCATCTGCATTCTTGTCTGCTGAATTGTTGCACGCTACAAAACCAATTGTTCCGGCAACTAGGGCTACTAATGCTAATTTTTTCATGTTTCTAATTTTAATTATATTAATGGTTAACAATGTCCAAAATTAAACAATTACTGTACCAAAACTAAATTATTTTTCGTAGATGGTGCCTTTTGCAGCCTCTAATGTATTCTTCAATAAGCCTATTATGGTCATTAAACCCACACCACCGGGAACTGGTGTTATCCACGATGCTTTCTGTGACACAGCTTCAAAATCAACGTCACCATATAATTTATAACCCGACTTGGTTTCGCTAGATGTCTCACGGTTGATACCTACGTCGATAACAACTGCTCCTTCCTTTACCATTTCGGCAGTAACAAAATTCTTCCTTCCAATGGCAGCAACGACTATATCAGCGGCTAAAACTTCACCTTTTAGGTTTTCGGTACGGCTATGTGTAAGGGTCACGGTACAATTTCCAGGATTACTATTGCGAGCTAGTAAAATGCTCATTGGTGACCCAACAATGTTACTTCTCCCTACCACTACCGCTTTTTTACCTGCTGTTTCGATTCCATAATGTTCTAACATCAACATGATTCCATAAGGAGTCGCTGGGATGAAACACGGCAAGTTACGCTGCATACGTCCTAGATTTATTGGATGAAAGCCATCAACATCTTTGCGGTAATCGATTGCCTCCGTAATCTTGTCGGGGTCGATATGTTTTGGAAGTGGTAATTGAACAATAAGGCCATCAATGCTTGAGTCTGCATTAATTTCTCTAATCTTAGCGATCAATTCTTCCTCAGTAATATCTGTGCTATAACGGATATTCGTGGACTCAAAACCAACAAGTTCACAATTCCGCATTTTGCTAGCTACGTAAGTCTCGCTCCCGCCATCGTTACCGACCAAAATTGCAACTAAATGTGGTTTACGACCTGATTTAGCAGTAAACGCAGCAGTCTCTACCTTAATATCCTCTTTAATTTTTGCTGAAACCAGCTTTCCATCTAATAAGTTCATCTTTAATTCGAGTAGTATTTACAAAACAATGCGGGCATCCAAGTATCCCTTAATCTAACTTAAGTACTGCCATAAATGCCGACTGCGGTATTTCTACATTACCGACTTGACGCATTCGCTTTTTGCCTTTCTTTTGCTTTTCCAAAAGTTTCCGTTTACGGGAGATATCACCACCGTAACATTTTGCAGTTACGTCTTTTCGTAATGCCGAAATCGTTTCCCTAGCAATGATCTTAGCTCCAATTGATGCTTGAATTCGAATTTCGAATTGCTGTCTTGGTAAGAGCTCCTTTAATTTTTCACAGATTTTTTTACCAAAATCGTAAGCATTAGACCTATGTATCAACGATGATAATGCGTCAACAGGTTCGTCATTTAACCGAATATCCAATTTGACTAAATCCGACTGGCGGTAACCAATTTGATGATAATCGAATGAAGCGTACCCCTTCGATATCGTTTTCAATTTATCATAAAAATCGAAAACAATCTCGCCCATTGGCATCTCAAAGACCAGTTCAACTCGGTCGGATGTTAAATACGATTGGTTAATTATTGCTCCACGTTTTTGAATGCATAAAGACATCACAGCGCCCACAAAATCTGACTTGGTGATAATGTTGGCTTTTATATATGGCTCCTCAATAAAATCAAGTTTACTCGGATCGGGAAGATCTGAAGGATTATGCACCACGACCTCCTCCTTGTCCTTTGTCAAAAATGCTTTATACGATACGTTGGGCACGGTCGTAATAACAGTCATATTGAACTCACGTTCTAAACGCTCCTGAATAATCTCCATATGAAGCATACCCAAGAAACCACAACGGAAACCGAATCCTAACGCAGCCGAAGACTCTGGTTCGAACACCAACGAAGCATCATTCAACTGTAAGCGGTGCATAGATTCACGAAGCTCTTCATAATCCTCTGTGTCAACAGGATAGATGCCGGCAAAAACCATCGGTTTTACCTCCTCAAAACCTTGTATAGCAGTAGAGCATGGACGGTCCCGATGAGTGATAGTATCGCCAACCTTTACCTCACGTGCCTCCTTTATACCCGAAATGATATAACCCACATCACCGGTTTTAATAACGTCTTTCGCAACCTGATTAAGTTTAAGGGTACCAATTTCATCGGCAATATATTCTTTTCCTGTCGCCACAAATTTCACACGATCACCTTTGCGAATTTCTCCATTTTCAACTTTGAAATATGCCATGATCCCACGGAAGGAATTAAACACAGAATCGAAGATCAGTGCTTGAAGTGGAGCATTCTCCTCACCTACTGGTGCAGGAACGCGAGCAACAATTGCTTCCAGAATATTTTCCACTCCCATTCCCGTTTTCCCGGAAGCTGGAATAATATCTTCACGTTTACCTCCAATTAATTCTACTATCTGATCTTTCACTTCCTCCGGCATAGCACCTGGAAGGTCCATCTTGTTTAAGATTGGAATAATTTCTAAATCATGTTCTAAGGCTAGATATAGATTAGAAATCGTTTGTGCTTGAATACCTTGAGACGCATCCACAATCAACAACGCTCCCTCACACGCCGCAATTGAACGGGAGACTTCGTACGAAAAGTCCACGTGCCCGGGCGTATCGATTAGATTCAATACATATTTCTGTCCATCTTTTATGTATTCCATCTGGATAGCGTGGGACTTAATCGTTATTCCACGTTCGCGCTCCAGATCCATATTGTCCAACAGCTGAGCCTGAGCTTCTCGTTGGGTAATCGTCTTCGTATATTCCAACAGACGATCTGCCAAGGTACTCTTCCCATGGTCAATATGCGCGATGATACAAAAATTACGTATATGCTTCATACAATGTTTTATCCAATTTTTCTAAACGGCAAATATAATTTTTTTCGAGCAGATAATACGTGTTATCAACGGAAATAAAAATGTACATTTTACAACTGTTAAGGATTCTATATGTGTACTAACTCGAAAAACCATCAAATCATCCGATGTTTGAAGACACCACCACCTTTGTAACGATCCTTTAGCGTAATGGCATAAATAAAAAGTCCTGCACCGATCGATACAGGACTTAAAAATTTTATTAAAACAAGGTAGTTACAATTTTTCGCCGTGTTGAGAAAGATCAAGACCTTCCTCTTCGTCATGTTCACTCACCCGTAAGGGCGTTATTAAATCTGTTACCTTCAGCAATACAAAAGCGAGCACCAGTATAAACACTGTAGCTCCGATCAATCCGACGATATGTGCTTTAAACAAGTCAAATTCGCCGTAATACAACCCGTTTGACTCCACCGCACTATTAATCGAAGAATGCGCAAATACACCTGTCAATACCATTCCTACCATCCCCCCAACGCCGTGGCTTGGAAATACGTCTAAAGTATCGTCTATGTTAGATTTTGTACGCCAGTCTATCAATAAACGACTAATAATAGCCGCTACCGAGCCGATTACAATAGAGTGAGGAACACTAACGAAACCTGCTGCTGGTGTAATAGCAACCAACCCAACAACAACTCCAATACAGGTTCCGAGTGCGGAAGGCTTAATGCCTCGCGCTGCGTCAAACAATATATACATCAATGCTGCTGCTCCAGATGCCCCTGTTGTTGTCGCTAGCGCCGTCGCGGCTAATGAGGAGGCACCGAAAGCTGATCCTGCGTTAAACCCAAACCATCCGAACCACAGCAATCCAGTACCTAACAGGACATAGGTTATTCGTGCGGGGGTATGCTCCTTGGCTCCTTTACCTTGTTTCAAATAGATCGCCGACGCTAAAGCGGTCAAACCAGCCGACATATGTACGACGGTACCACCCGCAAAATCCAAGACCCCCATTTTAAATAAAATACCATCCGGGTGCCACGTCGCGTGTGCAAGTGGGGCATATATAAAAACAAAAAATAAACAGATGAATAAAATATAAGAAGTAAAGCGAATTCGTTCCGCGAAAGCGCCTGTAATTAACGCAGGCGTGATAATTGCAAACTTCAACTGATACATTGCAAACAAGGTAAATGGGATCGTTGGTGCACCCCCCCAAGGCTCATGATCTAGCACACCGTTGAACATAAAAAAACTAGCAGGATTACCTATAAATCCGTAAATAGAATCCCCAAACACTAAACTGAATCCAAAGACAATCCAAATAACGGCTATAACAGCCATGCAAATGAAACTTTGTAACATTG
>NZ_JABMCQ010000105.1 GCF_013179575.1 Sphingobacterium shayense
CCGTTCAACCTTTTAATGAGTTTTTTAATAGCAAGATACCAGAAATTTCATATTATCAAGGGTATCTCGATTCCGTAAAGGCCGCAGAGTATGTGGAAGGAGTTATCAGAAAGTATCCATTCGTTGAGCAGGTCTATTTTTACGATATTAATATTACAAATTCAGATTCGATAGAAGCTGGAATTCGCTATAATCGACTTCTCATCTTTCCTAAAAACGTAATTTCTTTTCATCTAAACGAACAAAATAGATTTATTGCTCAGCCCAAACAAAGCGAAGAGACACGTGTGTTTGCAGACGATTTTAACAGTATGGTGTTAAAATTCGTAGGTTTTCTAGAACGCGTAACGGACTCAACAAGGATGTCAGATGATGATATATATAAAGTGTTTTATACGTTGAATGCTGGGAAAGTCACGTATATGAATATTCCACGGCTTGCCGATTTAATGACATACAAAAAGATGATGTCTTCGGAGGACATCCCTTCTGCGGAATACGACCAGGACATGTTTATGTTTTTCTTGAATCCGAGTAAAGTCCAAATTCAAAACGTTGTACCTAATCTGTATGAAAAGATAGAGATCTTACCGATAGTGTCAGGAAATGTAACTGATGAAAATTATTTTTTCCACACTGAGCTCGCGCTACCGGGATCATTATCCGATTACAAGTTGCAATATACGAGCTCCGAGAAATTTATTAATACCGAGATAAATAGACGTTTTCTGCCTGTAAGTCTAGGGATTTCGGTTATTTATTTGATATTAATTCTCATTGCATATTTAATATATAGAAACGTCACAATCAACGGTAGACTTTTTCAATTACAGTATGATTTTATTAATAATTTAACCCATGAATTTAAAACACCAGTAAGTGTAATTAAGATCGCGGGGAACAATATTCAAAGTTCGGAAAACCTGTCTAGCGGAGAACAACAAATGTATGGCAAGATTCTTGACCAAGAAGCAGACAAGTTGAACAGTTTGATGAATAAATTGCTGTCATTTGCACAGATAGAAAATAAGTCGATAAAGCCTTTGAAAGAGGAAATCGTAGTAGATGAGTTCTGTGCACCTATTTTCGCAGCGGTAAAATTGAAGTATCCTGATTTAAACTTTTCGTACCAAATAGATGTCCAAAACAATATGGTGGTTGACCCCACTTTATTGTTAAGTGTATTCCAAAATTTGATAGACAATGCCTATAAATATTCGGAACCGCAGCGGAAATCTCTGAATATTGATGTGCAACAAAACAAAAAAAATTTTGTTATTAAATTTAAAGATCAAGGAATTGGTATAAATAAGAAAGAATTTAGTAGTATTTTTAAAAAGTTTTATAGAGTTAAGAATCAATTTAATCAACAGGGAAGCATAGGCTTGGGATTAGCATTTTGCAAAGAGATTGTTGATTTCATGGGAGGAGATATAAAAGTAGAGAGTGTCCTAAATGAAGGAACGACATTTACATTGTTGCTCCCGATTGGTCCAAAAAAGAATTAGATTTTATTATGAATAAAGATATCACCATTGCAGTCGTGGAAGATGATGAAAATTTACGTTTTCTAGTGACACATCGTTTACTAACTGAAGGATATAAAGTTATCCAAGCTGCGAACGGTACCGAAGCTGAATCAATGATTTTGGAACAAAAGCCAGCGGTTGTACTCTTAGATTGGATGCTACCAGGTAAGGAGGGAATTGATGTTTGTGAATCCGTCCGTAAAACTGGTTTTGAAAATATTATCATTATGATGACCGCAAAATCACAAGATGTTGATAAGATTGATGCTTATAGCTATGGTGTTACCGATTATATTACAAAGCCGTTTAATATGGACGTACTTGTAGCAATGATTGAGAACAAAGTACGCTATTTCCTACCGAAAAATAACGACGTTTATACGTTTGGACAAACCGAGCATCACCCTAATATACATTCTTTAATACGGGACGGACGAAAAATAGAGCTTACAATTTTAGAGAATAGAATTTTATTATATTTCTTGCAGAACGTCGGTAAGGAAATTACGCGTGAAGAACTTATGGAGGTTGTGTGGGGTTATAGTTCGAATGTCAACACACGCACGCTCGATATGCATGTTGTGCGTTTGCGAAAAAAGATAGAGACAAATCCCGATAAACCCCACTACTTACAGACCGTACGGGGGTTAGGCTATAAATTTATTGATTCGGATCAGGAAGAATCCGACTAGAAATTTGCTTTTATGAAAGTTGATTGTTAACTTAGCATTCAACGTGCAAGACCATGTTGTCCGATAGAGGGGCAGTATGGTCTTGTCTTTTTTTTGATTTTTTTTTAAGAATAAAATAAGTAAAATAATATGGCAGAAGTAACGTATTACACACAGGAAGGTTTAGATAAGCTGAAGCAAGAGCTACAGCAATTGAAGACTGAAGGAAGAGCGAATATTGCAAAAGCAATCGCTGAGGCAAGAGATAAAGGTGATTTATCTGAAAATGCAGAGTATGACGCCGCAAAAGAGGCGCAAGGTTTACACGAAGCGAAGATCGCTAAATTGGAAGGGGTGCTTGCTAGTGCACGATTAATAGATGAGTCGCTATTGGATACGTCGAAGGTCTTGGCGTTATCGTATGTTAAGATAAAAAATAGAAAGAATAATGCTGTGATGACTTATCAGCTTGTGTCCGAGACAGAGGCTGATTTGAAATCAGGTAAGATTTCGGTTAAATCTCCAATCGCTCAAGGATTATTAGGTAAATCCGTTGGAGATATTGCTCAGGTTGAGGCTCCAGCGGGGGTGTTGGAGTTTGAGATTGTCGAAATTTCTCGTTAAAATGTAGTTAGGTTATGTGCGGTGATGCCATAACCGCACATAATTACTAGTGTACTTTAAGCGGCTGCAGAATTTATTATGCAGCCGCTTATTTTTTTTTGACATCAAAACGAGGGTATAACGTTGTTCTGTATGGGATCTACGCGATAATTTTTGTATTATTGCATGTCAGAATTTGAATGTAGGTATGATTTACTTGTAGACGAATTGAGTTATCCATAGAAGTAAATGATGGTTTTATTAATAGTAAGCTAGCGTTCTCTATAGAGACACTCCATTTTTCTGACAGTTAATAAAACTGTTTCTAAATAATAGATAAGATGTCAACAATTTTCTCAAAAATAGTATCCAACGAAATCCCAGCGTATAAGGTGGCGGAAAGTATTGATTATTTAGCATTTTTGGATGTTAATCCGTTAACCCGGGGTCATGTCTTAGTGATCCCTAAAAAGGAAACTGATTATATTTTCGACATTAATGATGATGAATATATGGGAATGTGGGTGTTTGCGAAGATTGTCGCACAAGGGATAAAGAAGGTGTTTCCTTGCCCTAAAGTGGGCGTTGCGGTTGTTGGGCTTGAGGTGTCACATGCACATATTCATCTAATTCCAATAAAAAATGTGGATGACATGAATTTTTCCAGACCGAAGCTTCAATTGCCAGCCGAAGAGATGGACTCTATTGCGGAAAAAATACGACTTGCGATTTCGGAAGTTACGAACGCAACCGGCGTATAATTGAGGAATATTATAAATACGAATACAACACCTACACATGTCATGGTAACAGACTGACATGATTAAAGATTTTGAGAGGGAAGAATTTCGCTTGTAGGGTCAGAGGATTTATTACGATTACAATATAGTTGCTCGTTTTGATTTTATAAACTCTCATGAGCATAATTGATTAACAAAAAAATATGCAAGATGTTTGGCTGTCGTTTCAGCAATTAATGGATCCCGAGTATCTATTAAGTCATGGAGGTTTTTACCTTGTTGTATTAATCGTCTTTGCGGAAACTGGATTGTTTTTTGGTTTTTTCCTTCCGGGGGATTACCTTTTGTTTTTGGCGGGGTTGTTTTGCGCGTTGGGTAAGATAGACGTCGATATCGTAACGATGTACTTTGGTATACTTGGAGCGGGAATTTTAGGGAATTTTGCAGGGTATTGGTTTGGTTATCGAACGGGGCCAGTGTTATTTAAACGAAAGGATTCACTGCTATTTAAACGTAAGTATGTAATAATGGCTGAGGAGTTTTATCAAAAATACGGGGGAACGGCTTTAGTTATTGGACGGTTTGTTCCTATTATTCGTACATTTGCACCAATATTTGCGGGTGTCGTGAAACTGGATTTCAAGAAATTCGTTATATATAATATCCTTGGAGCAATTTTGTGGGTTAGTTTATTGACCCTTACAGGTTATTTTCTTGGGATAGAGTTTCCTGCTATAATTAACTATGTGGAGTATATTATCGTTGCGCTAATTGCAATAGCATTTCTACCGATTGTTATAGCACTTTTAAAGCGTTGGCTAAAAAATAGAAAGAAAAACAAAACAAACAGTAATATTAATTAATGAGTAAACAACATCCTTGGCATCAGATAGCTCCTGGAAGCGATGTGCCAAATTCGGTTAATGCAATTATCGAAATTACGAATGGTTCTAAAGGGAAATATGAGTTAGATAAAGAGACTGGGCTTCTATTATTAGACCGTGTCTTAAGTTCTTCTGTCGTCTATCCCGCGAATTACGGTTTTATTCCACAAACATATTGTGGTGACAAAGACCCGCTTGATATTTTGGTTATATGTTCGGTAGATATTCTTCCTTTGACATTAGTTGAAGCCAAAGTTATTGGTGTAATGAACATGATCGATGGGGGGGAACAAGACGACAAAATCATCGCAGTCGCTAAGAATGATCCAATTTATAATTATATTAATGACATTGAACAGCTTGCTCCTCATGTGATGAAGGAGATTGTTCAATTTTTCGAAAGCTATAAAGCGCTCGAAAAGAAACATGTGATTGTGGATGGTATTCATGGCCCTGCACGTGCGAAAGAGATACTTTTAGAGAGTATTGAATTGTACAATCAAGAAATAAGAAATAAATAAGCTATACGATGGCTCTAGACCTTTTTTGGACTATATTTTTGGTTTTGGCCAATGGTTTCTTTGTCGCTGCCGAATTTGCAATTGTTAAAGTTCGTGCGTCGCAAATCGAGCTACACGCAAAATCAGGTGGCAAAGTCGCAAAAATAGCTAAAAATATAACGGAGCATCTCGATGGATATTTGGCTGCAACACAGCTTGGGATTACACTAGCTTCTCTTGCCTTAGGTTGGGTGGGAGAAGCTGTGATGACTGAAATCGTTCACAAGTTTTTTGGTTTGTTTAATCTCGAATTAACGGGTGTGGTTGCAAAGAACCTTGGGCACGTACTTGCTTTTAGTATTATAACCTTTCTGCATATCGTTTTTGGTGAACTTGCTCCAAAATCTATTGCCATTCAAAGACCTGTGGCAACGACGATGCGTATTGCAACAGCACTTCAATTTTTTTATTATATATTCAAGCCGATCATTTGGGTATTGAATGGGTTCGCAAATTTACTTTTGAGGCTTTTAGGTTTCGATGTGGCTGGCGGTGAATCAAATCACTCTTCAGAAGAATTGCAGTATTTGTTAGAAAAAGGGAAGGAAAGTGGTGCGTTGAACAATGCAGAGCACGAATTGATCAAGAATGTTTTTGATTTTAATGAACGAATTGTCAAAAATATTATGGTTCCACGTACAAGAATCGTGGCGATCGATATGACAGAAACGGCTGCAGAGTTTATTAACACGGTTACCGAAGAAGGCTATTCACGTATCCCAATTTACGATGATAATATAGATCAAATAGTAGGAATTGTACATACCAAAGACATTCTCCCGATTATTGTGAAAGGTAAGGAGGTCGTGTTAAAGGATATAATGCGTAAACCGTATTTCATACCTGAGTCGAAGAAAATTAACGATTTGATGACGGAGTTCCAGTTAAAGCGAATTCAAATTGCCATCGTTTTAGATGAATTTGGAGGGACGGCTGGAATGGTTACGCTCGAGGATATTGTTGAAGAGCTGGTGGGAGAAATTCAAGATGAATATGATGAAGAAACCCCAGTGGTTGAACGTATATCTGAGGTCGAATATATGGTTGATGCTGGCGCCAGCGTACACGATGCAAATAGTTATCTGCCACTTGAGCTTCCTGAAAGCTCGGACTATGATACTGTTGCTGGATTAGTAAGCCATTATTATGAGAAGATTCCTGATGTCGGAGAGGTTCGGGAAATGGGAGGATATATCTTCACAATTATAAAGAAGACACAACAAAATATTGAATTTGTCAAATTGGAACTAGTAGAGACACCTTTTGATGAACAAGATGAAGATTAGTCTATGCACCTCTTTTATACACCAACGATAGAGATACACCACAACCAGTTTGTTCTCAGTGAAGAAGAGAGCAAGCATGCAATTCGAGTTCTTCGCTTAGCCGTCGGAGACTCTTTGTATCTAGTCGACGGGCGAGGGGGGTGGTATACGGCTGAAATTTTAGACGCACATCCGAAAAGGACAACCTTGCATATTTCGGATGTTCAGCAAGATTACCAAAAATCACCTTATTATTTACATATTGCGATAGCTCCAACAAAGAATATTGACCGTATCGAGTGGTTTATCGAGAAAGCAACCGAGGTCGGAGTTCAGGAGATTACCCCAATTATTTGCGAGCATTCTGAACGAAAAGAAGTCAAAGTAGATCGTCTAGTAAAAGTTGCGGTTGCGGCAATGAAGCAATCTTTAAAAGCATACCTGCCTAAAATTAATCCACCCATTTCTTTTAGTCAATTTTTAAATAATGACTGCAAATCATCGGTTGAATATTATATTGCGCATTGTGCTGAAGGAGAGAAGTTTTATTTAAATGATGGTGCGAAGGTTGCAGGAAAGTATTTGATTTTAATTGGGCCCGAAGGCGATTTCTCAGAAAAAGAAATTCAGCGATGTCTTGATGCTGGGTATCGCCCGATATCGTTGGGAAACAGTCGACTTCGTACAGAAACAGCTGCTCTAACCAGCTGTCTAGAAATTTCAATAATAAATCGTTAAAGTCCCGTGGTATTACTTAATTAACACAGCATCGACAATCTGAATCTCTGCGTTACCTTTCAGGGGCTCTGGGTTGAATACCATTTTGCCTTTGACTTTAATGGGTTCTTCTGTGAATTTTATCGCATCATTTTTCATAAAAATCTCGACCATTGGGGGAATACCGTTTGAACCACAGAACATACATTGCATCACCGGTAGGACAGAAAGCATAAAAGTAGTGTGCGTTCGCCCGCTGTTTAACGGTACTAAATACCCCGGTAATTCGACAACCTTGTTTTCAAGGGCCTTTAAAACAGGTGGATAACTTGGTGTATAAACTTTCTTATTACCCTCGTTCGTAACTTTATACATCATCTTATCGATAGCCTCCCATGTACTATTCATCATCGGCGTGTGGTCTGGCACGTTCATCTCTGGGAACTGTGTGACTTGTGCATTAACATAGCCGAATGATAGGAAGCTTATTAATAGAGTAGTTATGTATGTTTTCATTTGATCGTTTTAATTTGTCGTTCTAAATATGTTATTTTTCTCCTAGTATAGTCGAAATAGAAGTTCTATAAGCCTTAATAGCTGGAATTAGCGCAGCAAGCATTCCTATTATACAAGCAGCCAAAATTAGTAATAATTCGGCTGTGTTGATTGATAGGACATTAATTATATCGACACTCTCGCTAGTTTGTTGGTTTACGATAAAAAGTGCTATATGACCAAGTAAAAGTCCTAAGATACTACCAATTAGTGTTATCACTAACCCTTCGACTACTACCAGCAGGAATAGTTTAGTTTTGGATGCACCGATTGAACGCATAACTGCGAGGTCGTATTTCCGTTCTTTTAGGGCATTATAAAGGCTAATGAATACGCTTAGACCGGCGATGAACATAATTACATAGGCTAATATCGCTAGTGAATCTAAGCCCACTCCTAAAAGGGAAAAGAGTCGACTACTTTCGATAGCTGGTGATGCTGCTTGCATATCGGTTGATTGATTTACTAATCTGGGTACGATTCCAATCGCCGCTGGAGATGCATATTTAATCAACAAAGCAGTCACTTCTTCACCTCGATCCTCTATCATGTTCGCGCCGATACTTTTAACGAAAACGGAAGGTCTTTCATCCACTAACACCTCTTGATCTTGTGTAGTATTATTATTGGAAGAGTCATGTTCGTGATGTTGGTGATTGGCCTCGTCGGTGTGTTCATGTTCATGATTGTGCTCTGATTCGTGCTTAATGCCGTGGACATCCCAAACGCTCTCTAAATTACAAAGGATAAGATTGTCAACAATAGAACCTGACGATTCTAAAACACCAACAATTTGAAAAGGGTGCTCATCATGGATATGTCCGTCTGCCGACAAACCATGTGCAGTATGGAAAGTGTCTCCTATTTTTAAACCTTGTTTTTGAGCAACTTCACTTCCGATTACTGCCTCGAACGGTTTGTTCCAAATAACACCATCTTTTAATTTAATTTCGTATAATTTTAGATAGTTAGGTTCTGTACCGATCAAACGATGTCCTTTATAATTATCACCCAAAGAAATTGGAACCGCAAGCTCGACAAATGGATTATCTCCCAATTTACGGGCTTCATTTAATGCGATGTTTCCTGTGGGATTATCTACGTGGTAGAGGGAACTTAAAATTAATTGTAAGGGACTGCCTTTAGCGCCCACGACCAAGTCAATATTCTTACTATTATTTGAAAGCTGTTTTTCAAAGCTATCTCCGGTAATATATATCACACATAGGATAGCTATTCCCAAGGCGGTCAAGAGTATACTTAAGAATGTTGAGCCGATTTGCTGACTAATGTTTTTCCAAACAAGTTGTATCGTATTCATGGTGGATTACAGTTGATAGGTGTTCGTGAATTGGTCTTTGATCCGCTTATCGTGTGTCGCTATGAGCAGGGTAGAACTATAATGTTTTGCGAGGTTAAAAAGTAGATGCAAAACAAGCTCCGTATTTTTATCATCAAGAGACGCAGTAGGTTCATCGGCTAAGAGAAGGCTCGGTCTGTTAATCAGCGCTCTTGCGATTGCAACGCGTTGTTTTTGACCGCGGCTGAGCTGGTTGGGGAAGGACGTCGCTTTGTCTTTTATTTGCAATTGATCTAATAGTTGGAATATTGCGTGTTCGTCAACTGGGAGTTTTGCTAGGCTCTGTGCGAGTTTTATATTCTCAACAACAGTAAGGTTGCGCAGTAGATGTGCTTCTTGAAAAATGAAACCCATATTTTTAGCACGATATGCATCCAAGCGGCTACTATTTAGAACGGCGATGTTTTGCCCCATTAAGATAACATCACCCGTTGATGGTTGTAGCAATCCACTTAACAAATGTAATAGCGTTGTCTTTCCAGTGCCCGAATCTCCTAAAAGTAGTGCATGCTGTCCTTTCTCAATGTGAATATTTGGGAAATTCAGATGTAATCCTTTTGGATACTTGTAGGTTAACTCTATAGACGAAAGTACCGTATCTGTCATAATCATGTTTTTAAGTATCGCAAATTAATAACAATAATACATATGTACGAATTTTAGATGTTACCGGAGCGATGTTAACGACGAAAATACCAAAGATTTGGTTTTTTGAGTTAAGTTAAGTGGGATATAAGAGCTTATTTTGGTTTGTTATAGGCCTTTATGCATTACTTAATATTAAGTTAATAATAAGGTATTTTTAAAATAATGATTACTTAACTCTTAATTAATACTATACATGAATCTTTGTAGCAGTAAAAACTAAGATTAAATTCAAATGAAAAAGATTTTATTTTCCGCATTTACAGTAGCAGCGTTAGGTTTTGTAACCAGTTGTTCCGACGATGATCCGGTGGGACCAGATGTTCCTCAGGGTGAAGACATTATTAAGACAGGTATCATCACTGAAAGCGAAACCTGGACAGCGAATAATATATATATACTCGATGGCCGCGTAGTTGTGGACGAGGGTACAACTTTAACAATTGAACCAGGTACCATTATCAAAGCAGAAGACGGACAGCTTTCAAACGCATCAGCATTAATAGTTGATCGTGGCGCTAAACTGGTCGCTAATGGTACTGCCGATAAGCCAATAATTTTTACATCGGTAAATGACGAGATTCAACCAGGAGAAACCGAAAGTGTAGGTTTAGAAGTTGAAGATGCTGGTCAATGGGGTGGAGTTATTGTATTAGGTAATGCACCTATTTCGGTTGCTGCATCAGGTGGAGTTGGGTATATTGAAGGTATTCCTGCGGGCTTGTCATATGGCGAGTATGGAGGTGAAGATGCCGCCGATAATTCAGGGTCATTAAAATATTTGTCAATCCGTTTCAGTGGTATTGCTCTCGAGCAAGATGCGGAAATTCAAGGTTTAACATTAGGAGGTGTTGGAAGTGGTACAACTATTGAAAATATCGAAATCTTTTCAAACAAAGATGATGGTATCGAATTTTTTGGTGGATCTGTAAATGTTAAAAATATATTGATTTACGGTCAAGAAGATGATGGTTTAGACGTCGACCAAGCGTATAGCGGTACTGTAGATAATGCGCTCGTGATTCAGACTGCAAATTCTGGAAGCGCTCTTGAGATTGACGGCCCAGAAGGTAATGCAGGTGGTTCGTTTACCTTCAAAAACTTGACGATCAATATGAATAATATCGGAGGCAAGCTAATTGGTGACTTCCGCGATGGCGCGACGGGCACTCTAGAAAATGTTTTTGTTTTTAATATTTCGGCTGATGGATCGACCGTTAATATCAATGATGAAAAATCAGTAGTTTCTTTAAATGGTGACAAGATCAAATTTAGTAATATCGAAGTGGTGTCTCCGGATGGCAAATCTATTTCTGATTTATTTACGACTAAAGGCGAGACAAGCCCTATCGTTGCTAAATTTACTGACAATGTGACAGCCGTAGTTTCAGGAAGTGAAACAGTAGGTGCTAACTTAACTGTTTTCGACTGGACGCTGTCTAAAAGCAAAAACCTTCTTTAACAATTATCAAAATGCTGATACTCTAAGCATTTTAGTAGAAAATCCATCTTCCAAATAGAGGTTTCTAATAGGAAGATGGATTTTGTACAAACACAAAAATACTCCATAACAAACAATACATTTAATGAACAATCGTTATTCTTTATTGCTATTGATCTTTATGCTTTTCCCTGTGTTTATTTTCGCTCAAAATGGACGGATTGCAGGTGTGATTAAAGATCAAGATACAAATTCGCCGTTAGCAGGCGTAAGCGTTTCTATTGTCGGTAGCACCAATGCCATCAGTTCCGACTTTGAAGGTGACTATGCTTTAGATATTACTCCAGGAACATACACTGTCCTTTTTAGCTATATAGGTTACCAATCAACTCAAATTACAGAGGTAAAAGTGGAACCTGAAAAATCTACGACGATTGACGTGATCTTAACGCCTTCCGCCGATCAACTTGAGGAAGTTGTTGTATCTGTATCAGCTAGGAAAAATACAGAGCAATCGATTCTTAACATGCAAAAAAATTCTGGGGTTGTGATGGACGGATTGTCTTCACAAGCTATAAAACGTTCTGGTGCCAGTAATATTGCCACAGCAGTACGTGTGGTTCCCGGTGTTTCAGTCCAAGATGGCAAATATTTGTACGTAAGGGGATTAGGTGATAGGTATACAAAATCAATTTTAAACGGCGTTGATATTCCGGGGTTGGACCCAGATAAAAATACTGTACAGATGGATATTTTTCCAACAGGTGTATTGGAAAACATTGTCGTCATGAAAACGGCATCTGCTGAATTACCCGCCGATTTTACCGGGGGGGTGGTAGACATTGTAACAAAAGACATTCCTTCACAAAAGCAAATTGGAGTATCTTTCTCTCTTGGATACAATCCAGCTATGCATTTCAAAGATAATTATGTTGGATACAGCGGAAGTGGTACGGATTATCTCGGTTTTGATAATGGAAACCGCAAACTCCCTATTGATGCTGGATATGATATCCCTTCGCCAACAAATAGTTCAAACCGTGAAACGTTAGAGTCTGTAACTCGTTCCTTTAACCCGTTAATGGGTGCGACGCGACGAACAAGTTTACCAGATCTTTCCTTGGGATTTGATTTCAGCAACCAATACGATGTATGGGGTAATAAGCTAGGGGTCATCGGTTTGTTAAACTATAAAAAGACGACAACTTTCTATGAAGGATACCAAAACGGTATATTCCAAAAGCCTAATCAAAATGATCCAAGTTCTGAATTACGCGCTGACCGTACCTCTGTAGGTGATTTAGGTAGCGAAGATGTATTGCTTTCGGGAATGTTAGGTTTGAACTACAAAACGGGCCGCTCAAAATATACTTTAAACCTTCTTCATATCCAAAATGGGGAATCTCGTGGTGCGATATATAACCAGACATCGCGTATTGCGAATTCGAACGAAACGTACCGTCAAATTTTGGACTACAGCCAGCGTTCTATATCAAATATCTTATTAAGTGGTAAGCACAGCAATGAGAATTCTGATTTTATTACCGAATGGAAGGTGTCACCTTCACTCGCTAAAGTTCGTGATAAAGACGTCCGCCAAACAACATTCGTATTAGATGGTAATAATAATTATATCATTAGTACTGACGCTGGTTTACCAGTTCGTATTTGGAGAGACCTAGACGAAGTCAATCTTGTCAACAAGATAGACTTTACTAAAAAAGCCCAGTGGTTTGGGCGTGAAACGTCTTTGAAGTTCGGTGGGCTTTATAGTTACAAACAACGTGACTATGGTATCAATAATTATACGATAAACTATAGAGCAAATGATCTTTCAAAACCTAATGGTGATCCAGACGCAATTTTAAACTCTGAAAATATCTATAGCGCAGAGACAAATTCGGGGTTTTATATGCAAGGTCAGTTTGAGGCTGCAAACACATTTGATGCTGCGCAACATACGGGTGCAGTGTATGCTTCAGCTGAATTTAAACCCTTTGAACGATTACGGACCATTATTGGTTTGCGGGGTGAACAATATACATCGTTTTTCACCGGCCAAAATATTGATAGATTGAAATACGATAATCAAAAAACTATTAACAAATTTGATTTATTTCCGTCACTTAATTTAATCTATTCGCCGATAACGAATCAAAATTTGCGAGCTTCATACTCACGTACAACTGCGAGACCTTCTTTTAAAGAGTTATCAGTTGTTCAAATTTATGATCCCTTGACAGATACAAGATTCCTAGGTAACATTGATCTTAAACCAACATATATCAATAATGCTGATATTCGTTATGAGATATTTGGGGAGCAATCACAAATGATCGCAATAAGTGCATTCTATAAAAATTTTAAAGACCCTATTGAGCTACAGGCATACTCGGATGAAGCTCCAGATAACATTACTCCTCGAAATGCTCCTAGTGCAAACGTCTTCGGATTTGAAGTGGAGGCGCGTAAAAATTTTGGATTTATCTCTGAAGGTTTAAAAGACTTAAGTTTAAACGCGAATGCCTCATTCGTAAAATCTGAGATCGATATGGGTGAAAATGAATACGACTCAAGAATGTCATTTGCTCGGGAAGGGGAAGTAATATCAAAAACTAGAGAATTACAAGGTCAATCTCCTTATCTTATTAATGCGGGGTTAAATTACAATAATTTAAACAACGGATTCGAAATAGGAGCGTTTTACAACGTCCAAGGAAAAACACTTGAAATTATTGGTTTCTCCAAGAATTCGGATGTTTATTCGAAGCCGTTTAACAGTTTAAATTTAAATGTTGCAAAAAAGCTAGGAGCGGATCTCAAAGGGGGGACAATCTCGTTTAAAGTTGATAATATGTTAGACAGCAAACGCATTAGCGTATATGAAGCATTTGGTGCAGCAGATCAAATTTATCAATCACGTAAACCACGTCGTACATTTAGCGTCGGGTATAGCTATAATTTCTAGTATTTAATTTATATTAAATTTTGGAGGAATCCTCGCAACTGCGAGGATTCCTTTTTTGTGTGCCCAGCATGGGCAATAACTCTAGGGTGTAAGTCCCGAACACGCCTTTACAGTGGGAAGTGTTAGCTTAAGACAAGGGTGTCCTCTGCGAGGAGGAATCTGAAGGAAGTCGGCGGCAA
>NZ_JABMCQ010000106.1 GCF_013179575.1 Sphingobacterium shayense
TATTTGCTTATAGCCCTATCCAAGTGTCTCTCGCCCCAGGTTTAGGAACTCATGGTTTTTTTAACTCTCAGATAGTTAACAATTTTTCTTTGAATCTGATAGGTGGCTCCACTGCGGGGGTGAAAGGTGTAGAGTTGGCAGGAGGGTTGAGTGTTAATCAATTCGATATGGAAGGCACACAAGTGTCTGGCATTTTGAACGTGGTGGGGGGCCACGTTAATGGATTTCAGATGGCGGGAGCAGGTAACGTGGTAGTTCGTAATTTGAAAGGAGTACAAGTTGCCGGTGGCTGGAACTCAGTTGACACGGTTAAGCGAGGATTTCAAATTGCTGGTGGCATCAATAAAGCCAATAACGTAAATGGGGTTCAGGTAGCCGGTGTCGGGAATGTTTCGCAGGATGCTGCACATGTTCAAATTGCGGGAGGATTTAATAAAGCAAAGCATGCGCACGGAATTCAAGTGGCTGGCCTCACAAATATTTCTTTTGGCAGCGTGCACAGCCAAGTTGCGGGGGGAGTAAATATCGCAAAGAACGTTAGAGGATTTCAACTTGCGGGGTTACTTAATATAGCCGATAGTAGCGATTATCCCATAGCATTGCTGAGCTTAATTAAGAACGGTCAGAAAAATTTGTCGTTACAGTTTGATGAGAGCAATTTGACCAGTCTACAATTCCGTTCAGGTGGACGTGTCCTTTACAGTATTATTGGTTTAGGTGTGTATGCGGATGACCCTGATTATTCGTATGCTGCTGAATTTGGTCTTGGCGCAAAAATAATTGACAGAAATAAATTTGGATTTGCAGTCGAGATTATACAGCGTAATAATTTTGATAATGATTTTCGTTTCCATAGTACCAACCGAGTAGCATTTAGAGCTGTTCCTTCTTACAAAATAACACCTCATTGGAGTCTTTTTGCAGCTCCAGCCTTTGTATATCAACAAGCAGCGACCTCTGGAGCTGAATCGAAGATTTATTGGAACATATGGGGAGGGAGTCGCGACAAAAACACGCTACATGGAGGTGGAACTGTAGGGGTGACGTATTCTTTTTAGAAAATTGTGCCTTACATTTTGGAGTATTGGACAGATCGATCAAAATTGGAAAAAAATAAGAAGGTCGTCCTTAAACTGAAATGTTAATGCTTTTTGTGAAGCTAATTTAGTGGATAAACGACTGGAAATAACGAGGGAAGAGCTAGTCTTTTTGCCATTATTTAGGCGATCGGAATCACTATCAATGTGAAGTTTATAAAACTTTTATACCGTTAATTGGGTTTGGTTAAATGTATGGTTAACTACTTTATTGATAAGGGCAGCACATTTGGTGCCACCGAATCTAGAAAACGGAAAAATAAATGGATAAACTAATCGTCGGTCTTAAAAATTTTTTCACTGTATTGAAAAACACAGGGATAGGATTTACGCAAGAAGATAGCTTAAAGTATAGTGCATCTTTGGCATATTATACAGTGTTCTCATTAGGACCAATCTTGGTACTCATGATATCTTTAGCAGGAATATTTTTGGGCGAGGAGGCAATTCGAGGGAAGGTTGTTGTCGAATTAAGTGGTATAGTAGGTCCGACCGCAGCACGACAGGTTCAGGAGATAATCAAGAACCTTTCCCTTTCTGGGAAATCTAATCTAGCATTAATTGTCAGCGGAATAACACTTCTGTTAGGCGCGACAACGGTTTTTGGTGACATTCAAAATTCGATTAACAAGATTTGGCGTGTACGATCTAAAGCGAAAAAGGGCTGGCTGAAAATCCTTAAAGACCGTTTACTCTCTTCTTCATTGGTGATTGGGCTTGGTTTTCTATTGGTAGTGACCCTGATAATTAACGGTGTTGTTCTGGCGCTGACTGAGCGCTTACAGCGATATTTTCAAGATACGACCGTTTTTTTATTCAATTCTATAAATTTCGTACTTTCTTTTTTTATTATTTTTATCCTGTTTTCGGTAATATTCAGGACTTTACCAGATGTAAAGATTGAGTGGCGAACGGTGCGATCGGGAGCTTTGTTTACCAGTTTTCTTTTTGTAATCGGACGTTTCTTGATTGGAATCTATATTGAGTTTTCGGATGCGGAATCGACATATGGAGCGGCGAGTTCGATAGTACTAATCCTTTTATGGGTATATTATACCGCCGCCATATTATACCTAGGAGCCATCTTTACACGTGAATACGCTGTGTTTTATGGAATCCCTATCGAGCCTTCCGAGTTTGCAGTGCACGTCGAGGTAAGAGAGGTTGAGCGTGAAGTTGCGAAAATTCCAACTGAAGAATTGACAGTAACTGAAAAGACTGCGGGGAGAATTAACAGAGATGCGGCGAGATGAGGGGATAGATAATTTTGATCTGCCATTATTTGACATAAAAAAGGACACATCAATGGATGTGTCCTTTTTTATTTATTTTTTTTACGTCTCTACTTTGCAGGAGCAGATGTTGCAGCTGGGTTAGCAGGAGGAGTTGCATTTGCTGCGATTCCTAATTTTGATTTCACATCAGCAGAAATATCTTCACCGCCATCGAAATAGATAACGCTACCGTTAGAAATATCTAAAACGTAAGCATAGCCTTTTTCTTTCGCTACAGCGTTTATTGCAGTCATTACTTTTACTTGGATTGGAGAAAGTAATTCTTGTTGTTTTTTACCTAACTCCTCTTGAGCAGCACGTTGTTGTTCTTGGATACGGGTTTCAATGGCTTGAAGCTCTTGTCCCAAAGTTTGAAGTTCTGCGTCTACCGTTTCTTTATTTGCTTCACTACGACTTCTTACTTTATCGTTCGCAGCGGTTTGTTTCTTTTGAAACTCTGCATACATACCTTGTAGTTCTTGAGTCTTTGTATCATTTAAAGTTTTCAATTGATCATTTGCGGTTTTAAACTCAGGGGTCAATTGAAAGATTTCATCTGCATTAACGTGTCCGATTTTTTGTTGTGCGTTAACATTCTGAACGCCTAATAACACCACTGCCGCTAAAGCTGCACTTCTAAATAGATTTTTCATTCTTTTCATTTTAAACTTTTTGTATCGTTCTGCTTTGTAAATGATACTGTATTTTTTATAATAAATATTACTTTAATTAATTAGACAATTATAATCAAAAAAATTAGTTTGCCAAGCTTGGATTCGGTTTATACCCTAATTTTGTAATGATATCATTGCTTTTGTCAAGTTTAGGATTTGCAAATAAGAAAGTTGCTTCCGTACCTTTATCCATAATGAGATCTATGCCTTGGGCGTTAGCGACCTCTTTGATTGCAGTTGTAACCCGATCTTGAATAGGTTGAATTAAACGCGTACGTTCTTTGTATAATTCACCTTCAAATCCAAATTTTTGACGCTGAAATTCTTTTACTTCTTTTTCTTTATTAACGATTTCATCCTCACGGCGTTTACGCATATCATCGTTTAGCAATACTTGGTCATTTTGATATGCTTTATATAATGTTTCAATCGTAGCGTATTGTTTATCGACTTCCTGTTGCCAAGTGGTCGATAGATCATCGAGTTGTTTTTGAGCAGTAACATATTCAGGGATATGCTTTAAGATCAACTCAGAATCAACGTATGCTATCGATTGTGCCTTAACAGCACTGAACGATGCTGTTAAAAAAAGTGCGATGATAAATATTATCTTTTTCATGTATGTTAATTTTTCTTTGAACATTTTACTGCAACGTTTCTTAAGACTATTCACTAGCGAATAATGTGCCTTAAATTGGCGTGCTTCTCTCCATTTTTCTTAAGAAACGTTAAATCCTTTTAAATAGCTACTTTTCCTCCTCTATTTTTTAGGACGTCGTTGCATCAAAATGGTTTAAAAGCCGCCCATATTTTGTAATATACTAAATGTAAAATTCTGTTTCCATGCACTTGATTGGAGTCCAGGAATAGGGTCGAATGCATGTCCGTAGTCGATTCCTAACATACCGAAAATTGGAAGGAAGATACGTGCACCGACACCCGCCGAACGACGCATTTTTAAAGGGTTTACTTCACTGAATTTATTCCATGTATTTCCCGCCTCGGCAAACGCTAGCACGAAAACCGTCGCTTGATCATTAAGCATCACTGGATGTCTAAGTTCCAATTGATATTTTGCATATATCGGACTACCCGAGTTAATGGCGATGTTTTCTTGATTGTTACCTGTCGATTCGGGGATGATAGTTCCGTTCGCATAACCACGCATTGCGATGATTTCTGATCCTTGCAGGAAGTCGAACCCTTGCATACCGTCGCCACCTAGCTTGAAACGTTCAAAAGTAGATGTTGGGGTTCTGTTCGTATAGTTTCCTAGATAACCGAATTGTGCTTGGGTTTTTAATACCAGTTTACCTGCAACTTTAGCATACCACTGAGCATCTAATTTCCATTTGTGGTATTCTGTCCATTTGTATTTAACATTATCTTCCGCTGTCTCGTAATTGATATTATTCCATGATGAATAAGGAGGAGTTAATTGCACACTGAACTTTATGTTTGATCCAGAAGTTGGATAAATAGGTGCATCAATAGTGTTCCGGCTTATCTCTTGTGTTAAGTTAATGTTATACGCGGTTCCATCGGAGAAAAGGAAGTAGTTTCCATAATTCTGTAACTTATAGCGTTGAAAGGATAACGAGGTGTTTATTTGGAAATACGGATCCGGCCATTGCAATCGTTTACCTAAAGTCGCTGTTACACCGGTCATCCAAATACGATTCAACTCTGAATCTTTAACCATTTGTTCGCCTGTGTAATAATTAAATCCACCGTACGAAGAATTGGAGGTATATGCACTCAGTCCAAAGTAGATCGGTTTCTTACCTCCTAACCAAGGTTCAGAAAATGAAAAACTATATGACTGATAACGTTTTCCCGATGTTTGTCCACGGATGCTTAGTTTCTGACCATCACCACGAGGGAGTGGCTTCCATGCATCTTTCTTAAAAAGGTTACTTGTAGAAAAGTTATTAAAAGTAAGTCCTAATGTACCAATGACTTGCCCCGCGCCATAGCCCCCTGAAAGCTCAACTTGATCGGAAGGCTTTTCAACAACGGTATATTCTAAATCTGTTGTCCCTTCCTCGTAATTTAAATTGGTCGGTACTGGATTTATTTTTTGTTCGTCGAACATCCCTAGTTGAGAGATTTCTCGTACACTACGCATAAGCATTTCACGGGAAAATTTTTGACCAGGTTTAGTATAGATTGAACGAAGAACCACACGATCATTGGTAACGTCATTACCTTTTACGATAACATTGTTAATCGTGAATTGTTTTCCTTCACTAAGTACGATTTCTAAGTCTACTGTGTCGCTGTATATACGTTTGATGATCGGTTGTACATTGAATGTTAGATATCCGTCATTTTGATATAATGCGCTAATGTCATCACTATTCCGACTAGGACCCGATAATTTAGTAGTCAGTTTCTCTTCACTGTAGATATTACCTTTTTCTATACCTAAGATAATATTTAGTACCGAGTCTGTGTATTTCGAATTACCTGACCATTCAATGTTTCCAACATAGTACTTAGGTCCTTCGTATAAATCTACAAATATATCGACTTCGTTGTTGTCGTAGCGTACCACGCTGTCGCTTAGAATCTGCGCATCACGATAACCTTTATCTTGCATTTTGGCGATCAGGTTTTCTTTAGCTTCTTTATATTTATCTTCTTTGAATTTCCCAGGACCGAATATCCGGAACCAACGACGGGGTTTAACACCTTTTAGGTATTTTCGGAGTTGTTTGTTAGAGAATGCTTCGTTGCCTTTAAAGTGTACACCATGTACTTTGATTTTTTTCTTTTTATCAACGTCAACGATGACAATTTCGTTGTTTGTTTGGGCAGTATCTTTCTCTGTACGAATTTTAATCTCGGGATATAAATAAGATTTTTCACGAAGAAACTTTTCAATAGTCGCTTGCGTCGTTTTAATAAGGTTTTCGTTTACTATTTTACCGGCGCTCGTGTTTAAGCGTTTATGGATTTCTTCCGATTCAGTTTTCTTTAGACCGTGAATATCAATACGCGTAAGACGAGGTCGCTCTCGAACTCGTATTTCGAGGTAGATGTTTTCGTTCTCAATACGTTCTGCATAAAGTTGAACGTCATCAAATAAGTTTTGTGACATTAATGTTTTAACAACATTCGCCGTAGCCTCACTTGGCACTTCAATATATTGTCCTACTACTAACTTCGAAATCGTAACCAATACGTCTCCGTCCAAATATTCCGCTCCAGAGACGCGGACTCCCGCAATTACGTAGTCCTTTGGTTCTAAGTAGCTTATTTCGTTTGGATTATTTAAGTTAATAGGATTATTCCCTTGTATTTGAGCAAATAATTCTTGTCCGCCAAATAGTATGGTAAATGTTATTAAGTATAATATGCGCTTCATTTAATCTATTTTCTCGGTGCTAAAGTACACGAATCTCTTGTTAATTTTTGTTAAAAGAACATAATTAATAGCCAGGCATTTAATTAGGCTTTTAATTGATGCAGCAAAGGTAAATAAATATTACAATTGTTCGCTTGTTTTCCCGAATCTTCTTTCTCTGTTTTGGTAGTTATAAATGGCTTCAAAAAGGTCTTCGCGTTTGAATTCTGGCCACATTTTTTCAAGAAAACATAATTCGGTGTAAGCCATCTGAAAGAGTAGGTAGTTGCTGATTCTCTGTTCGCCGCTTGTGCGGATCATTAAATCTGGATCAGGCATACCTTGCGTATATAAATGGTTACCGAACACAGTCTCATCTATCTCTTTAATGTCTAGTTGTCCAGAAGCAACTTTTTGCGCAATAGCTTTGGTTGCATCGACCAGCTCAGCCCTCGACCCATAACTTAGAGCAAGGGTCAAGACACATTTGCTGTTTGTTTTTGTAAGCTCTATGGTATCTGTTAGTGTTTTTTGGCATTTGTCAGGGAGGTCACTAATATTTCCGATTGTTCTCAACTGCACGCCATTATCCATGAACGTCTTCGTTTCTTTCGCTAATGTATTTACCAGTAATTCCATAAGAGCTCGTACTTCAAGCTTAGGTCTGTTCCAGTTTTCAGAAGAGAAGGCGTATAACGTTAGGTATTTTACACCGATTTCTACACACCCCTCCATCGCCTCACGTACTGCTGATACGCCATTTTGGTGGCCGAATATGCGGAGTTTTCCTATTCCCTTTGCCCATCTGCCATTGCCATCCATAATGATTGCAATATGTTGCGGCAAATTATCTTTCTTTAGTTTTTCTTTGAAACTCATTTTCTAGAACACATTAGTATTTTCAATAGTCAGCGATACTTAGCTGACTAGTATCTTCTCCTTTTCTTCGCGCCGAGGGGCATTTTTTAACAATGCTCTTTCTTTAGCGCTCGCCCATTATATTGCGGAATTTTGAGAAGCATTTATTTCTAACCTCGGTTGTTTATTCCTGATTTTGTATCGTTTGCACACCATTAATAAGACTATGGGAAAGTGCAATTTGGAATTAGGAACCACGATCAAGGCTTCTTTTATCAGGTAAATATAATTGTTTTAGGGCAATATGATTAATACAAAATTTAATCAAACTAGTAATTACGTACATCTAACCCCCATAACAGTTTCTCTCGTAACGTAGTAAAATAGCTGTCTGATCGTAAACGAATCAAATGTATTTGAAAAGGAGCTCGTTGTAAACGTAATTTGGTAATTGTATCAAGCGTTTCCGTTTTAGAGTCACAGCTCAACACATATTTATCTGTCCGGCTTTCAATCTCTAGTTCAAGTACGCTGTTTGCGGAGATGATGAGTGGACGCACATTGAGGTTATGGGGAGAAATTGGCGTAATAACAAAGTTACCGCTTCCTGGCATGATAATCGGCCCGCCGCAGCTTAACGAGTAGGCTGTCGATCCCGTGGGTGTGGCTATTATAATCCCGTCCGCCCAATATGAGTTTAACAATTCACCATCTAAAGTTGCGTTAATTGTGATCATTGAAGACGTATCGTGTCTAAACACGGTGATGTCATTTAACGCATAATTTTCGTTTCCAAATATTGATTTACTGTTCCCTTTTACCTCGATGAGGTCTCGTGCTTGTAACGTATAATTTCCTGCAAATATATCATCGAGCGCTTGAATCATCTCTGTTTTGTTAATAGAGGCAAGGAACCCAAGACGACCAAAATTTATCCCTGCGATTGGAATGCCTGAATCGCGTACCTGTGAAACGGCAGACAACATCGTTCCATCTCCGCCTAAACTAAGTAAAAACATGATGTCCGTGGGTAAATCCTCATGGGTATGGTACAGTAGGAAATCGAATGTACAGTCGTATTGCTGTTTGAGGAAATCAAAGAAATCAGAGTGGATATATACGAGAATGTCCTTATTCGTTAAATAAGCGAAGAGCTGCTCGACATAGGGAACGACCGATGCATTAAATGCTCTTCCATATATCGCTATAGATTTTTTGTGCATGCTTAGGTGTTTTGACAATTCTAAGGCAAAGATGCTAAAAAAAGAGTGAGTTGCTATAAATTAAGGTAATTCATTAAGATATCATACCGCTCTTTTATATCAGAATCCTGACTTCCATCATTGAACGTAGCTTTTACCACATAATCGAAACGCCATAGCGAGGCCACGAGGGTCGAGATATTTTGTTTGTCAACTTTAATTGTCATTTCGACTTTCGTGGTATCAGGAATGTCACGTACGGCAGAGTTCAATATACGGACATTCTCCGATTCAAAAATATGTGCAATATGTGAAAAGGAAACATCATTTTTACCAAGCTCCAATACTATTATTGCTCCGGGATTTTGGTTGCCTAATGTACTGTTGAGTGCCGTTATTAGATTTTGAAGTGTAACAACACCCAAATACACGTTATCTTTATTTAAAACGGGGAGAATTTGCAGTTGGTGGGCACTCATATATTGTAGAGCGTCGTAAATGTGTTGATATTCATATAAATATAGGAATCGAAGAGATACGGTGAGTGAACTAATAAGCTTCCTCTCGTCGCTCGCCCCCAAAAGATCATCCTCAGTGATTATGCCAATAAAATCAGTTTTATCGACGACGACAAGTTGATTGGTGTGAACTTCATTCATCTTCTCCAGCCCGGAGGATATCGTCTCCGAAGATCTGACGTCAAAATAATTCTGTTCAAGGATTCTACCTATATACATGTTCAGCAGTTTGGTGTATCGATTAAAAACCTAAAAGCGTATAAAACATTATTCAATTTTTAATTATAGCTAATTTAAAAAGAATAATACAGTATACAAGGATCGTGATGTAAATATGTTTTTACAACCAATAATAATATATTTTATTAATTTTACGTTGATTTTGTCGATTAATGACTAGTACTTAAAAAAACAAATGGTTGAAGAAGAAGGACAGATAAAGTTTATTCAAGTAAGAGAGGTTATTCATAAGAAAAGTCCCCAACTCGCCAAATGGATTCCTAAGCCGATCGTAAGTTATTTGGAACGGGTATTACACGAAGATGATATTAATTATATCATGACTAAGTTTAAAGATTTATATGGTCTAGACTTCGTCGATGCGCTTATTGAAGAGCTTGGAATTAACGTTGTATTGGAGGGAGTTGAGAATATCCCATTGGATGAAAATACTATTTTTGCGTCAAACCATCCTTTGGGAGGACTCGATGGTATAGCGATTATGCATGCTATTGGTCGATATCGCCGTGATGTAAAGTTCTTGGTAAACGATATTTTGATGAATATTCGAAACTTAGAGCCTCTTTTTATACCTGTTAATAAAGTAGGCAATCAAGCAAAAAGTGGGATAGTTGCGATCGATAATGCATATGCTTCGGACAACGCTTTGCTTATATTTCCTGCAGGACTTGTGTCTCGGAAATTGAGGGGGGGGATTCGCGATTTAGAATGGAAGAAGAGCTTTATAAGTAAAGCAAAAAAATATAAACGGGATATCGTACCTGTTTATATTGAAGGAAAAAATTCTAATTTTTTCTATAATTTAGCTAGGATAAGACAGAAGATCGGGCTCAAAGTAAATTTGGAGATGTTATATTTGCCGGATGAGATGTTTGCACAACGTAATCAGACGGTAACAATTCGTATTGGAGAACGTATTGATTACAGCTATTTGGACAAATCGAAAAGCGAACGCGAATGGGCCGCTGAACTGCGATCCATAGTTTATAAAATGGGAGATAACAAATAATATATGCAAGAAATTATTGCACCAATAGAAAGAAGTTTAATTAAGGCCGAACTGACTAAAGAGGCTTTTGTTCGCTATACAAATAATGGTAATAATGAGGTGTACTTGATAAACTTTCATCAAGCACCTAACATAATGACAGAAATTGGGAGGCTGCGTGAACTGACTTTTCGTGGCGCAGGAGGAGGTACCGGTTTGCCTTATGATATCGATGAGAATGATACCTGTACGCATAATTATGATCAATTAATCGCGTGGAATCCAGAGGATGAAGAAATTATAGCTGGTTACCGCGTTATTAAATGCAGAGAAGCGGTAGATCAAGACGGAAGCTTTTACCTTTCTACAGCGCACTATTTTGATTTTTCAGACCGATTCAAGAAAGATTTTCTTCCATATACGTTGGAACTGGGACGCTCTTGGGTTCAACCACGCTATCAACCTGCTATCGATAATCGAAAAGGACTATTTTCCTTGGATAATTTATGGGATGGGCTAGGTGCGCTGGTTATGATATTTCCCGATATTAAGTATTTATTTGGAAAGGTGACGATGTATCCTCACTATAATGCTTCGGCGCGAGACCTTTTGATTCTTTTTATGGAACATTATTTTCCTGATCAGCAAAAATTGGTTACCCCATTTGCACATTTGAATATCGGCTATAAAACAGATATATCAATGTTTCAAGGTATTTTTGATGGTATGGAGTATAAAGAAGGTTATAAAGTTCTTAATACGAAAGTGCGTGAACTCGGCGAAAATATACCACCACTAATAAACACGTATATGAATCTTTCACCTTCAATGCGAACGTTTGGAACAGCGATGAACGATGAGTTTGGCGAAGTGGAGGAAACAGGTATCATGATTACGCTAGATGATATCTATCCAGCTAAAAAGGAACGGCATATGGTTACTTTTGAACGGGATAAACACTATGGCAAACGTCCGCAGAAATAATTGCACCACGATTTTATAGAAAACCCGTTTATGCCCAAGGTGTTTAACTAAGTTTTGCTCCGAGGTATAAGCGGGTTTTATTTTTATCCTTTTTTCGGTTGATAATAAATTGAGCCGTCACGAATTCCGCAACATTTGAATATGTGGAATATTGTCTTCTAGATATTCTCCACTTGTTTTTTGAAATCCTAATTCTTGATAAAATTTTTGTAAGTACAACTGGGCACTGATTCGTATCGGTTGCGGTTCGACCTCTGGGCTTAAAAAAGATATAGCACGATGCATCAAGTCTTTCCCTAAACCAAATTTTCGAAAGTCTTTGTGGACTAACACCCTGCCGATTGAACTTTCTTTATAAGAGATACTAGGTGGTATTAAACGAGCGTAGGCAACAAGGGTGTCTTGGTGCCAGCCCATTAAATGATTTGATACAAGGTCCTTGTTGTCGCAATCGCGATAGAAGCAATTTTGTTCAAGCATGAAAACATCAATACGCAATTGAATTATTTGATATAATTCTAATGTATCAAGCGTGTCAAACGTTTTAATTTCCCATCTGGTTTGCATTTTATGAAATTAGCTTAATAGTGATTTCACGACTTCAGATATTGTTCGTCCATCCGCTTGTCCAGCAAGCTTTTGGTTTGCACTTCCCATTACTTTACCCATATCTTTCACCGACGTGGCGTTGAGTTCTGTAATAATATCTTTGATAATTTTCTCGATAGAAGCTTTATCTAATTGTTTGGGGAGATATTGCTCAATTACTTCTTGCTCTTCGATTTCGATTTGGTATAAGTCATCCCTGTTTTGGGTTTTGTAAATTTCTGCAGATTCTTTGCGTTGTTTAACCAATTTTTGTAGAACTTTTATTTCGCCATCTTCAGTTAATTCTTCGCTTGCTCCTTTTTCAGTTTTAGCGAGAAGTACCGCTGCTTTGATTGCGCGAAGTCCACGAAGACGCGCATTGTCTTTAGCAATCATCGCAGCTTTAATATCTTGGTTTATTGTTTGTTCTAATGACATTATATTGAAAATTAAAGATTAAAAAAAAATTATAGTCTATTTATTGGGTTCTCGTTTAACGATCGTGCCGGTTGCTTGTGCTGTCGGCATCACGAGTAGATCGTTGATGTTTACGTGTTTTGGGCGAGAAAGTACAAATGAAATTATTTCTGCAATATCAGTCCCTGAAAGTGGGATGAGCCCCTTGTAAACTCCTTTAGCCCGCTCTTTATCCCCTTTGAAACGTACTTCTGAAAATTCCGTTTCGACCATTCCGGGATCAATTGACGTAACTCTAATCCCTTCCTGAAGCAGGTCTATACGCATCGCCTTGGTTAATGCATCAACAGCGTGCTTGGTGGCACAATATACATTACCGTTGGGATATACTTCTTTACCAGCGATCGATCCTAAATTAATGATGTGTGCATTATCGCTATTGCCCATCATAGGAATTACCGTTCTGCTCACATATAATAATCCCTTTACGTTGGTGTCGATCATTCTGTCCCAGTCTCCGATATCGCCGTTTTGAATGCCTTCCAAACCTTGGCTTAATCCTGCGTTATTAATGAGAACATCAATTTCTCGCCACTCCGTGGGTAAGCTTGATAAGGACCGTTCGACCTGAGGAAAATCTCTTACGTCTAGTTCAAAACAATACACCTCGCAATGAGGGTTGATTTCATACAGGATCTTTCTGATTTCCAATAATCTGGACATACGTCGTGCGCAGAGTAGAAGCCGATAGGTTTTCTCTTTCGCTAAAGTTTTTGCACAAGCTTCTCCAATTCCTGAGCTTGCTCCTGTAATAAATACTGTTCTCATTTTTTTGGTAATTAAAGTCGTATTGTGAGTTCTTCTGATCGTGAGGAATTTTTTTTCTATTGAAGACGTACAATCGACACCATAAATAATAATTGCAATTGTACTGTAAATACTATTTTATGCATTCGTAGATGGAACAGAATCCAAATGTTTGTGGTCGAACGAGCGTGCTTTTAAAACCAACCTTTGATGTGATTGCGGCAAATCGTTCTCCATCGGGGAAATTTGCAACGGATTCAGGAAGGTAAGAATAGGCGCTTGAGTCTTTTGAAATTAGTTTACCTAATGCAGGAGTAAATTTATGGAAATAAAAATGATAGAACTGTTTAATAGGGAATTTTGAAGGATTTGATAATTCTAAGATGACCGCTTTTCCTCCAGGTTTTAAGACGCGGTGGATATCCGCGAGTCCTTGTTCCAAGTTCTCAAAATTACGTACACCGAAAGCAACCGTAACAGCGTCAAATGTGTCGTCAGAAAAATTTAGTTTTTCCGAATCACCTAATTGAACTTCAATGCGGTCTTGCAATCCTTTTTTTGCAATTTTCTCTTTAGCTACATTCAACATGCCTGATGAGATGTCTACTCCAATAATTTTTTTTGGATTTAAAATACGTAACGATTCGATTGCAAAATCACCGGTACCCGTCGCAACATCAAGTATAAGTTCGGGCTGGATGCTTTTTAACGATTTGATTGCTTTTTTACGCCAAATGGTGTCTATTCCCATCGTCATTAAACGATTTAATACATCGTAGGTTTTAGATATATTGTTAAACATATCAGCGACTTGTTCTTTTTTGCCACCTTCCTTAGTTTTATAAGGTTTTATCGTTGAAGTATCGTTTACCATACAACAAAGATACAACATTGGAGATCACCAAAAAAGAATTTAAATGGTAAATATTTTTCTATAAATACGTATAAGTATTTGGCTACTAGGGTGAAGGGTTGAGTCAATCGGATTTTTTCTTTAGATTCATGCTTTATTTT
>NZ_JABMCQ010000107.1 GCF_013179575.1 Sphingobacterium shayense
TGCCTATCGACATCCAAATTATATAGCTCGATTCTCTTTCCATCTTGATTCATAAGAAATTTCCATTTTCCCTCTCTCATTGCCAACGACGGACTACGGTTCTTGCCTTTGGGATAACTAAAAAAATCATTCCGACCGTACTCCCAAAATAGTGGTCTAGCACGATCAGATGCCGTTTCTAACCAAACGTCAGTTCGATCCACACCGTCTATATCTTGTACATCAGCAATATTAACTCCGGCAAGCCGACAAAATGACGGAAGCAAATCAACGGCTGAAACCAAAGAAGTACTATCCACCTGACCTGCCTTAATTCGTGATGGCCACCGAATTAAAAATGGCATATTCACCCCTCCTTCGTAGAGCGATAATTTACTACCACGCAAACCAGCAGATCTGCCCTGTCGAAAATTCGGCAACGGTCCATTATCACTTGTAAATATAACGATGGTGTTGCTGTCAATACCTAAATCCACTAAGCCTTTCATTAGGCGGCCAATTTGTTTGTCGTATTCATTTAAAACTGCTATAAAACTTTCTTCTGATTGGCGTTTTTCTGGAGACCTACCATTTTCGTCATCACCGCTTACCCATGGGGTATGTACGTCATCCGTCCACAGATTGACGTAACATGGTTTTCCTTTCTGCTCCTTTAAGAATTCTAAGGTTCTATCTACAAAGTAGGCGGTACGATTCCAGCGTTTAATACTATCCTTATCACTCCAAATCCAATCGCTGCCCGTTATCAGGGGATCAGGGTCCGGGCTCTCATAGGTACTTGACCAAACCTCGAAACCATATTTGTCAAAATTTGGAGCATTACGTACATCGCGGCCTCCTCCCATGTGCCATTTTCCGAAGTGTCCGGTTGCGTATCCCGAAGCACTTAACAACTTCCCAATGGAGGGAATATCCGGATCTAAAAAATCGACCTGCTCCTTTCGCTGGTTATCCAACTTAGAATTAAGAAATGTGGTAAAGTGTATTTTTGCTGGAAACTGACCAGTAAGTATTCCAGCTCGCGAAGGAGAACATATCGGCGAAGCTGCATAATAATTTGAGATCCGGAGGCCTTCTTCGGCGATCTTATCGATATTCGGTGTATTATATCTCTTGGAAAAAGCACTTATATCGCCTAATCCTAAATCATCTGCTAATATAAGTATGATATTAGGCCTTTGTTTTTCTTGAGCCGACGCGGCCGAAGCCAAACTAATAAAAAAAATAACAGCAACGCAAAAATGTCTAAATCTTAAATCGGGTATTCTAACAAGAATTGAACTATCCATAAAAATTAAGTTTGTATAGAGGCCATAAATAAGTCCACCTTCAAATCCAGTAACAGCTTGTTTTCAATAAAATAAGCTTTCAAAATTTAAAGCGATTAGTTTGTCGTGGTAATTAGCATATTCTTAGATCTATCTTTAAATTTACGAATTTTTCTCGAATTCACTATCCAAAGTTTTTCCTCCAAAAATCAATGGCTTCTATATTACCCCTCTATAATACCATGACATTTATGAAAAAATAATGCTTATTTTTATAAAAAGATTTGGCATGAAGATTCTCTCTCCTACTGAAATAAGTGAACTCGAGTTTCAAACGATGAATCGTCAGAATGTCTCCTCGAGGGAGTTAATGGAGCGTGCTGCTCGAGTTATTTTTCAAAAAATACAACAATGGGTAGGAGAATGTAGTTGTCATTTTACTCTTTTTTGCGGACCTGGCAATAACGGCGGGGACGGCCTGACACTTGCCTGGATGTTACAGAGCACTGGTCATACAATCGATGTGTTTCTTGTAGACCACGATCGATATAGTGAAGAAAACCAGTACCGACAGAATATTTTAAAAAATAATGGTACCTGCATTGACCAGTTGAAGCTCGATGAAAAAATAAACATCCGTAATGGAAGTATAATTATTGATGCTTTGTTTGGACAAGGCTTGAAGCGTCCATTGAATGAAAATTGGAGTAACTTCATTCAACAAATAAACAACTTATCAAACTCCATAATTTCAATTGACGTACCTTCCGGACTATCAGCTCATCATTCAAATAATTTGAAAGTGCTTACGGTGCATGCCACACATACCTTTTGTATTTCTTTTCCGACATTAAACGTGTTGTTACCTGAAAACGCCAAATCGAGCGGAAACATTAGTATTATCGACATCGGTTTAGACAAACTTGCTTGGGAGACATTTGAAACTACGTTTTATTATACTTGTAGGGAAAATGTAACCATGATCCCCCAAGTGTTAAACAAATTCTCCCATAAGGGCACTTTTGGACACGCCCTAGTTGTCGGGGGCAGCTACGGTAGCATTGGAGCAATGACTTTGTCTTGTCGCGCGGCACAGCGAACCGGCTGTGGTATTGTCACTACATATGTTCCAAAATGTGGATATGATATTTTACAATCTACCTGTCCTGAAGCACTAGTCCAGACTGACAATTCAATGAATGTAATCCATCATTTCAAATTTAATCCTAATGATTACGATGCAATCGGTCTTGGAATGGGCCTTGGACAACAAGCCAACCAAACCGACGCATTTTTCAACTTCATGTCATCGTTGGATCGTGAAAATTTGCGACCAAAATTCCTTTTTGATGCCGACGCCATAAATATTTTAGCCAAACTACCCGAACTACACGATCTGTTACCGCCACTAAGTATATTGACTCCACATCCCAAAGAGCTAAAACGTCTAATCGGGGATTGGTCGAACGACCTTGAAAAGTTAAAAATCGCAAGCAATTGGTGTACAAAATATAGGCAAATAATGGTAATAAAAGGGGCACATACGGCGGTATTACTCCCTGACGGGAATATCCACTTCAATTCGACGGGCAACCCTGGTATGGCAACAGCGGGTAGCGGGGATGTCTTATCAGGTATAATTACCTCATTACTTGCGCAGCGGTATCCCTCTGCTGAAGCTGCAATATTAGGCGTGTTTATTCATGGACTTGCCGGCGATCTCGCGGCGATCCAAAGCCATCCCAGAAGTCTTATAGCTTCGGATATCAGCGAACATATCAGCGAAGCATGGAAGCAAATAGCTCCTCACCAACAAAATATGTTCTAGACTCAGGATCAACAAGGTCCGCTACCGGAGATAAAAGAATATCTATTTCTCTCTTGTGTATCTAGCTTTGCGGCAACCATAACAAGCAGTGATTTTATCTATGGCGTTCACCATAAGTTTACGTTCCCAATTTTGTGTGGGGCATGTTCACGATTTATAAAAAAAATACGCCTGAACTTAAATAATTCAGGCGTATTTCTATTTATTAGCATTAGACATTACAATCTATTAATTCGGATATTTCGGAAGAATACCTCGGATCCATGCCCTAAGAATCCAATATGACCAGATTTATTTTTTAAGCCCGGATGGTCTTTGTGATCGGCTGTGCCGTTCACCGAGGCTTTTTCTAAATCTCCATCCAAGATAACTACTCCATTAAGAGTCACCTTTATTTTACTTCCTTGAACACGAATTTCTTGAGAATTCCATTCACCAATAGGTTTCATCCCTTCGCGTTTCGCAGGGATAATACCATAGGCTGAACCGTGGTATTGATATTCTTTCAGATTCTTATAAACTTCTGCATCGTTATCTAGAACTTGAATCTCAGTTCCTAAGTAGGCGGCATCCCCTTCTAAAGGAGTACGTATACCAATGCCATTATTCGCCCCAGGCGTTAATTTAAACTCGAAGCGATAGACGAAATCGCTATATTCATCTTTCGTATATAAATTCTTGCCAAATTTAGCATCTGGATTTGCACGAATATAACCTTCTGGAGTTACTTCGTAGGCCGGAGTCTCTGTCCATCTGTCTAAGTTAGTACCGTCAAACAACATTTCAAATCCAGCAGCCTTTTCTTCTTGATTTAAAGTATAAACTTCTTTGCGAGCGATTTCCTTCACGTAAATATCCCGATACCAAACACGAGAACCATGTGCTTGCAATTCGATTTGTTCAACAGGGAAAATAGACTGATTCCGATCCCAATAGTTTTCTAAGGTCACATTATCCACTACAAGTTCACCGTTTAACCAAACGGAAACCTTTTCACCGATCATACGTATTTTGAATGTATTCCATTCCCCAAGAGCATTGTCAGCTACTTTAAGGGGTGTAGCTGAATTCTTTTGGTTATTATACAACCCTCCAGACCCAACCTGTGCACCAACCTCTGTGCGAGAAATATCCCATATCTGAACTTGAGGTGTCCCTCGCAAATATACACCGGCGTCCGGCTCCTTACCGTTAGGATCAAGTTTCCAATCTACTAACATTTCAAAATCACCGTATTGTTTCACAGTAGCGATGTTATCGCCCTTACCGCTAAAAACAAGATCGCCATTTTCAGCACTCCAATTTGAGCGCATGTCCTTGTCGGCCGCAGCTTGTTTCGCCGACAATTCTTTCGGTGACATAGCAGCACGTTTAATTGGATTCTCTACCAAGCCTTTCCAACCAGTAAGGTCCTTCCCATTAAAAATTGACACATACCCCTCTCCAGACCGCATCTCCACCAGATGGCGTGTAATAGCTTCTTTAAGGTATGAACTTTCGCTCCCGCTCAGATTAGCATTTGCTTTTTCTAAAATACTTCGAACCTCACTACCGATGTACTCACTATTGTCCATAGCAATATTCATTGCCGTATTGGTCGCCGCATTTTTTAAATTGGCGTCGTCTAAATATTTAGCAGCGAAAACTAACGCCTGATAAGTCCCGGTAGTTTGTAAACTTCCTAAAACCTTTTGCTGCTGAGCAGGTGTAGAGGCTAATGAAAAGGCATCCTTCAAAAACAATGTTTTTTGTTCAGCCGTATTATCACTTGCATTAATTTGGCTGATTAACCCTTGAAAAATAGTGTCAAAATTAGCTGTTCCTTTTTCAGTGCGTGAAAGTTGAATTAATGTCGGTAGTGCTTCTGGTGTGCTCCAGTCAGATAATGCAGCTATCGCCTTGGCCTTCAGAGACTCATTCGAAAGATAATTTTTAACAGCCGTTAGAGATTCTTGCGTACCAATTCCTGCAAAGACTGGAAAATAATTAGCAGCTGAGGGGGCAGCTGAGCGAGAAATATTAGCCGCTAATTTCTGAACTTTAGCATCTTTATCAGCACTCGCGCTCAAAATTTGAACTAAAGAAGACTGTAAAGCGGGTGCATCTTGTTCATTAGCTCCCGAAAGCAAATTAACCACTGCGTCAAAATCATTCTCTAATACAACATTTGGTAATGCCGTTAATGCTGCTTTCTTGACAGCAGGATCGTCACTTTGAACCAATGGTAAAACAGCCTTAGAAGCATTGTCGTTGGTGCGCTTAGACAACACTTGCAATAATGCGAGCTGCGTCGCCGTATCTGCGGTAGGGAGAGCCGCTGTGACCGCATCAATCGTTGATTTATCTTTCGAAGTTAAGAGCAACGATATGATTGATTGCTTGATTTCATTATTCGCAGATGAAAGTTCTTTTATCAGTTCCGGAACATTAGATCCTTTAGATAGGCTCGACAATGCATTTAATCCCGCAATCTTTGATTTTGTATCAGATATACTCTGGACAGCCTTGCGAATTGTAGGAACATCACTCTCTTGGGCTTCATCGGCTAGATAAAGCAGAATACTTTCTTGAACCTCCGGCGATGCCTTTGCCAGCGATTTAATAAGCTTCTTTGTCTCAGACGCATCATCACGATTGGCTAAGAGATCGAGAGCCGCAGCCCGGTACAACGCATTTGAATTCGTTGCACCTTTCAAAAGTTGTTTGCGTGCCTTTCCTGGATTAATTTTCGTTAATAGCTTTAACGCACCGACCTGTAATGTTGAGGCCCCCGCCCGGTCAGCTTCTTTACTGATAGTGTTCGCCACCGATACAGCAAGTGATTGATTACCTCCCGCAGCTAAATTATTTGCATAGTTTAATGTTAAACCGCCAATATTCGTTTTATCAAACTGATAGTTAGCATTTTTTAATTTTTCTAAAAATACAGGGGCAGATTTTGCGCCAGCGATTTTACTTAAAGCCGTGAAGGCCCCGCGTTGCGCGTTTTCTGATTCATATTTAGAAAGGGTCGCAATGATTGCTTCCTCATCTTCTTTTGAACGCAAGTCTCCTAGGGCGGTAACGATAGCGTTAGTCTCTTTTTCAGTCCTCGCCTCAGCTAATGCTACAGACAGTGCCTTTGCCGCCTCCGGTGTGCGGATACCGTTTAACGCTAGTGCAGCCTTATCTACTAAATATTCATCTTTCAACAAAGGGACAATAGCCTGTATAGCCTCATTTTTAGACGATTGGTTCATAAGACGTAAGACGAATGCCTTGTTATCTTTATCTGTTAAGCGTTCTAGAGCGAGTACTAAACCTTTAGAGAACAATTCTCTCTGTGCCTCTTTACCCGATTGCATTACATAAAAAGAAAACGTGTTAGCTGCGTATTCAATTGCCGCGTTGTTTCCTCCTTGCGGTTGTAATCCGGAAAGCAAATTTGCAATATCTTCGGGAGTAAAGGTCTCTAGCTCCTTCATTGCTGATAGAAGCTTGGCTTGCTCTTGAGCTGGCTGCTGCGCTAAAACGTCTGCAATCTTGGTAGTAGATGTTCGATTGCCCGGTTGCTGCGCATAAGCCGATATTTGAAGTATCAGTAAAGCTGATAAGGTATTAAATACTTTTTTCATTGTCTGGTTAGATTGATTAAATAGTCCACGGACCGCGCATTGGCTGATTAATTAAACGATTTGCTCCTTCATCATTTACAAACTCCTGCTTATCGGAATCGAAATGAAGCGTACGGTTTAGTCGTAACGCAGACAGTCCAAGATTAACCAACGTTGCTGAATAGTATCCATTTTGTTCGTTTAAAGCAAATTTTTGTCTGGTGCGACATGCCTCTACGAAATCAGTCACCTGCGGCGCTGGATCAGGATATTGGGCAAGTTTACGTTCCATATTTGGGATATCGGACACGAATCCTTTATATAACTTCCCTTTTGGTCCTTCAATATAGGCTTGACCCTCTTCGGTCCCAGCACCGTCGAGAATTATTTGGCAACCATCCGCATAGGTATAAGTAATTTTCCGCCATGTACCTACTGCATCGGCATGTTGTTGCGGAGCGTCCACCTCAATTTTGATCGGACTCTCTTGATCTTTACCTAAAAAATATTGTACAGGATCCAAGTAATGCTGTCCCATATCGCCTAACCCACCTCCATCATAATCCCAATATCCACGAAACGTGGTGTGAACACGATGTGTACTATATGGCTTATGAGGCGCTGGCCCAAGCCACATATCATAATCGAGTTCTTTAGGAACGGTTTCCACTGGCAGATTCTCTTTACCCACCCAGTAAAACTTCCAATCGAAACCGGTATGCTTACTAATAGTAACCTTCAACGGCCAACCCAACATTCCGGTTTCCACTAATTTTTTTATTTTCTTTACCGGTACGTTCATACCGTAAAAGTTAGCATCGAATCGAAACCAAGTATTTAACCGAAAGATATTACCATGCTGAGCAACAGCTTCTTTAACCTTCTTACCTTCTCCAATTGTTCGCGTCATAGGTTTTTCACACCATATGTCTTTACCTGAACGCGCAGCCTCGACTGCCATAATTCCGTGCCAATGGGGAGGTGTAGCAATATGAACAATATCGACCTCACTATTTTGAATTAGTTCACGATAATCATGATGTTCTTTAACCCCACCACCAAGCGCTTTTTGCGCAAGCGCCAAATGCCGTGTATCTACATCACAAATAGCGACGGTTTTGGTTCCTGCATAATTAAAGTGTCCACGTCCCATCGAACCAACACCAATAACACCTTTGGTTAAATGATCACTTGGTGCTAAATATCCTTTCCCTCCTAGCACGAACCTAGGAACTATTGTAAAGGCGGCCGCACCAATCAATGACTTTTTGATAAAGTCACGTCTTGAAGTATCCTTTTCTTTCATTTTAAAATCTTGCATTAGTTAGTTTAGTTGAAGCCCGAAGTTAACATATTTTATATTCAATACCTAGATTGTCACATAATTGTTGATATTTTGGCGGTATATTGTCACTAATAATCATGTCTATTTTCGACAATTCAGCGATTTTTCCGAGACTTCTTCTATCGAATTTAGAGGAATCCGCGAGAACAATTGTTTTATGAGCCGATTCCATCATTTTGCGGTTTAAGAGCGCCTCTTGTGCATTGGTCGTCGTTATTCCAAACCCCCCATCTATACCATCAACGCCTATAAAGAGCTTTGAACAAAAGAAATCGCCGAGCAAATCCTCAGCATAACGTCCCATAATTGATGAAGATGACTTACGAACTGGTCCACCTAACTGGATAATATCAATACTATCATGTTTGATCAGTTCCAAAGTCACATTAATTGCAGAAGTAATTACTGTAAGGCCCTGTTGAGGAACAATTTGCTGCGCAAAAAACTGCATCGTTGTACCCGAGGCAATAATTATAGAGTCATTGGGCTCAACTAATTTAGCAGCTTGCTCGCCAATCCGTCTTTTTACCTCCGCATTGATCTGCGATTTCTCGTTGATCGATCTGTCTTTCTGATAAGGATTTATATTTGTCGCTCCTCCGTGAGTCCTAAACAACATGCCTGCATCCTCCAAAAACTGAAGATCTTTGCGAATCGTAACCGAAGAAACCTTCAATTGCTCACAAAGGCCAAGCACTGAAACATGTCCATCATTTTGGACTTGTTTTAAAATCAATTGATGACGCTCTACATTATTCATATTTTTTTAGCTGATATCTACAAAGATGTTTTAAAGATAAAAAATACCTTCGAAAACTTTCGTTTAATTACGTTTTTTATTAACTTCACTCAGTCGTTTATAAATTAATGAAAGAAATCAAAGTAAACACAGTGAATCTAGCGGTTTATTCGAGCTGAAATCAGTGATATACGCGAATCGAAGCTAAACAAAATACAGTGGAAGATTTTAATTAATTTAAAATTAAGACATATTTCTAACAGGAACTAGCGAAACGCAGGCGCATTCCTCACACCATGTTAATCGCTGAAGGTGTGTTTCCTGCATAATTTTTATGAATTTCAACCGCCGCCAAACGCTAGAGGGTTTAAAAGAAACACAATTGTGGGATATCGTGATTATAGGTGGAGGAGCCACTGGTTTAGGTACAGCAGTAGATGCTGCGACCCGAGGATATAAAACCCTACTTGTAGAAAAGTACGATTTCGCAAAAGGAACTTCAAGTAAAAGCACTAAATTAGTCCACGGCGGTGTACGCTATTTGGCCAATGGAGACCTAAAACTCGTATATTCGGCACTTAAAGAGCGTGGTTTAATCTTCCGAAATGCGCCACACGTTTCATTCGTACAATCCTTTATCATCCCTTGTTATTCCGTTGTTAGTAAATTAAAATTCTTAGTCGGATTGAAACTTTATGACTGGATGGCGGGTAAGTTACGTATTGGAAAATCGACCTTGCTGAGTAATCAGGAAGTCCTGCATAGACTGCCGCGCATTAAAACTAAAAAGCTTAAAGGCGGTGTCCAATACTTCGACGGGCAGTTCGATGATGCCCGTTTGGCAATTAATCTAGCACAAACGGCAGCGGAATCAGGAGCATCGTTAATTAACTATGCAAACGTTATAGCTATTCAAAAAGACGACAACGGTTTAGTGAACGGTATCCAATTTATAGATACAACAAATCAACAATCCTATACAGTAACAACGAAGGTGGTAATCAACGCTACCGGAATTTTCGTTGACGACATTCTGAAACTAGATACGCCAAGCCATAAGAACTTGGTTCGTCCAAGTCAGGGCACACATATTGTCGTTGACACCCAGTTTCTTGGAAATCAAGATGCTTTGATGATCCCAGAGACCAGTGATGGACGTGTTTTATTTGGCGTCCCATGGCACGAAAAGGTACTTCTAGGTACGACTGACACTCCTCTTGATGAGCATCAAATTGAACCTCGCCCATTAGAAGAAGAAATAGAATTCATTCTAAACACTGCGGATCAGTACCTGGAAAACGCCCCTAAACGTTCAGATGTATTAAGTATTTTTGCCGGCCTCCGACCATTAGCCGCGCCTACCGACTCGGATGGAAATAGTACCAAGGAGATCTCTCGTGATCATAAATTGATAGCGAGTCCGTCGAAACTAATCACCATTACCGGAGGAAAATGGACCACCTATAGAAAGATGGGCGAAGAAACAGTGAATTTGGCAATCCGTACAGCGAAACTAGATCCCAGAGAATGCAAAACTATGCATCATCCAATTTTTGGATTTACACATGACAAATATCCTGGACATTGGCAGGTTTACGGCACAAGTTATAACAGCATACAAGAATTGATGATGAGCCACCCTTCTCTAGCAGAGAAAATTCATCCCGCCTATGATTACAGGAAAGCAGAGGTGGTTTGGGCATGTAGACATGAGATGGCTGTTAAAATTGAAGATTTCTTGGCACGGAGAATACGCTTACTATTGCTCGATGCTCAAGCCTCTTTAATCGCCGCGCCTATCGTTGCACAAATAATGGCCACCGAGCTAGGTCACGACGAGGCTTGGATCGCCAGCGAGCTCGATGAATTCCGCTTATTAGTAAAAAATTATACTTTTTAAAAGAAATTAAGCATAACCTATAAACCATAACACAATGAAGAAAGAATTTATTTTAGCTTTAGACCAAGGAACAACAAGTTCAAGAGCAATTCTTTTTAACAAAAAAGGACAAATCGAGAACGTTGCCCAAAAAGAGTTTACCCAATTCTTCCCAAAGTCGGGATGGGTAGAACACGACGCCCAGGAAATTTGGTCGTCACAATTGGCCGTGTTGACTGAAGTAATTGCTAAATCAAAAATAAAATTAGATGCTATAAAAGCCATCGGGATTACGAATCAGCGTGAAACAACAATTGTATGGAATAAAAAAACCGGTAGTCCTGTCTATAATGCCATCGTTTGGCAGGACCGACGGACAGCGGAATATTGTGAGGCACTCATAAAAAAAGGACTGGACAAGACAATCCAAAAGAAAACAGGTCTTTTGATAGATTCATATTTTTCGGCGTCGAAAATAAATTGGATCCTTAAACATGTCCGGGGTGCACGCAAACTAGCTGAGAAAGGAGAGCTTGCGTTCGGCACCGTTGATTCATGGCTGGTCTACAACCTTACGAACGGCCAAAGACATATAACAGACGTCTCTAATGCTTCGCGTACACTGCTATACAACATACACACGTTAGAATGGGATCAAGAATTACTTGATATTTTTGAGATTCCCGAATCCATGCTCCCTCAAGTATGTAGTAGCTCTGAAGTCTACGGAGAAACCAGTACAGAACTCGGCGCTCGCCCGATCCCTATTGCGGGAATTGCAGGCGATCAACAAGCCGCATTGTTCGGCCAATTGTGTACGAAAAAAGGAATGGTTAAAAATACCTACGGAACCGGATGCTTCTTATTAATGAACATTGGTTCGAAACCCGTGATTTCAAAACATCAACTTGTAACGACTATTGCTTGGAAAATTGGCAAAGAAGTTAATTACGCACTTGAAGGTAGTATTTTCATAGGAGGAGCAGTCGTGCAATGGCTTCGCGATGAACTAGGCATCATCAAAAAATCCAGCGACGTGGAAAAACTGGCCTCAAGTGTTCCAGATACAAATGGCGTATACATAGTACCCGCATTTTCCGGCTTAGGTGCGCCACATTGGAATGCAGATGCGCGGGGAACAATCTTGGGATTATCACGAGGATCCAACGATGCACATATAGCGCGGGCTTCACTTGAAAGCATAGCCTATCAAACCTACGACATCCTCAAAGCAATGGAGAAAGACTCTAAATCGACGATCAAAGAACTTCGTGTCGATGGCGGAGCTAGTCAAAATAGCGTTCTTATGCAGTTTCAGGCGGATATTTTAAAAACAAATGTAATTCGCCCTTTAATAACCGAGACAACAGCAATGGGCGCAGCGTTCCTAGCTGGCCTTGCGGTCGGATTTTGGAAAGATATCAACGAACTCCAATCGCTATGGAAAGAAGACAAGACGTTCATCGTAAATCCCAAAGCGAAATATCAAAACCATTTAAAAGAATGGAAGCGGGCGACTGACACTGCAAAATATTGGGCAGAGAACAAATAAGTATTTATTATAAACTCGATATTATATTATGACACCATTTATTGCAGAATACCTTGGAACAGCCATGTTAATACTCTTAGGAGGAGGAGTCGTTGCAAATGTTTTGTTAAAAGGCACCAACGGAAACAACTCCGGATGGATCGTTATATCAACCGCATGGGCATTTGCTGTATTTGTGGGTGTAACCATAGCCGGCCCATACAGTGGAGCACACTTAAACTGTGCTGTGACACTCGCGAATTTTGCGTTAGGAAAATTAGACCTAGCCACTACCCTATCTTTTATGAGCGCACAAATTCTTGGCGCCATGACCGGTGCTTTTTTCGTATGGCTCGTATATAAAGATCACTTTGATCAAACCGATGATCCGAGTGCTAAGCAGGCAGTTTTTTGCACCTCGCCCGCCATTCGAAACCTTCCGATCAACTTAATTAGTGAGATTGTTGGAACCTTCGTTCTAATTTTTGCTATCCTACATTTTACCGAACCTGCCCTGGGTGACGATACACCCATTGGACTAGGCTCCGTCGGTGCGATTCCAGTAACATTCGTCGTATGGGTTATTGGTTTGTCATTGGGCGGTACGACCGGATACGCTATTAATCCGGCTAGAGATCTAGGTCCGCGAATAGTACACGCGTTCTTACCTATCAAAAACAAAGCAAACTTCAATCTATCATACGCTTGGGTTCCTGTCTTAGGGCCATTTATTGGGGCTTTATTGGCCGTTGGCTTATATCTACTCATCCATTAAATGAGTAAATAGGAATAAACCTGTGAAAAACAACACATCCCTGAAACTTTTTCAGGGATGTGTTGTTTTTCACAGTATATCGTTTGTTATGAGAAAATCAATGTTCAAAGTTCTGAATGCGATCAATAAAATGGTGTTACCCAGTTTGTCAAAAAAAGACCCTTCCAAACTCACCAAGTTGCAACAGGGTATCCTTGCTTACCGCTACTTTGTATTGACTCGTTCAATAGATTAAGAATCTCTACGGGAGGAGCTTAAAATAGTACCGTCAGATTTGATATGCATCTCAGTCTGAGGATAGGGAATAGAAATTCCTTTTTCATCCAATGCGACCTTAATTCTTTCTTGTATGCTATTATGGGTAACCCAATAATCGCCTTTGTTTATCCATCCACGAATCGTTAAATTCACGGAACTATCAGCAAGTTCACTTACGAAGATCTCGGGTTCCGGTGTCCCCAATATACGTGAGTCTTGCTCAATCAAAGCCGCAATTGTGTCTTTGGCATCTTTTATATTATCTTCATATGAAACACCGACGACAAACTGGAATCGACGAGAAATTATTCGTGAATAGTTTTTAATCACTGAATTTGCTAATGACCCATTCGGGCTGAACACTTTTATACCGTCTGCAGCCACTAGAGTGGTGTATAAAATATCTATTGCTTCTACTGTTCCTTCAGCTCCATTATCACTGCTGATATAATCATTCACATTAAACGGACGAAACAATAGTATAAGTACCCCGCCGGCAAAGTTTGACAAACTCCCTTGTAGAGCCAAACCTATCGCTAGACCGAAAGCAGAAAGCGCCGCGATAAATGATGTAGTCTGTATGCCTAAAGTATTTGCAACAGTCAGAATTAAAAGTATATAGAGTGTAAACTTTATAAGTGTGCTTACAAAGCTACGTATAGAAGGGTCTATATTCCTTTTTT
>NZ_JABMCQ010000108.1 GCF_013179575.1 Sphingobacterium shayense
TTAACAGCTGTCAGTGATATGGAGAGCGGAGAAGGTTTTGATAGGATGACTCTCGATCTTATGGGAGATCAACAAACGTTATTGAAGCGTGTTATTGCAACAGGTAAGCCGATAGTATTGGTGACGGTTATGGGCAGGCCACTCAATCTAACTTGGGCGAATATTCATGTCCCGGCGATTGTTAATGCATGGTATCCTGGCCAAGAAGGAGGCTTGGCAATTGCAGACGTTCTTTTCGGGGATTATAACCCTGCCGGACGTTTGCCAATTTCCTTCGCAAAACATGTTGGACAGCTACCCATTCATTATAACCATGATAAACCTATTCATCATGATTATGTGGAATCGGATTCGAAACCACTATATGCCTTCGGATATGGATTAAGTTATAGTACGTTTGCTTATAGTAATCTTCGTACAGAATTAGATGAGGCGACAGATGATTTCCATGCAACTGTGCGCTTTACGGTAGCAAACAATGGAAAGTGTGGGGGAGATGAAGTTGTTCAATTGTATGTAGTTGACGAGGTAAGTAGTGTGGTCACACCCGTTAAGCAATTAAAAGGCTTCGAAAGAAGATATATTAAAGAGGGAGAATCTCAAGAATTTTCTTTCGAATTAACTAAGGAAGATTTAAAGTTGTGGAGTGTAGACCATCAATGGAAAACAGAGAAAGGGAAATTTTCATTATTAGTGGGGGCCTCTTCGGATAATATAAAGCTTACTGGCGAATTAAAATTAACCAAAGATTATACATTTTGATCAAAGAAATACGAAATTATTTTGGATATTTCCTAATGGTTGACCGCCGGTTTATTTATTGTGTGGTTTGAATAGAGTAATATAGGAGGCTGCAAAAATCACAGTACTTATTGGGAAAAAATTAGTAGAATTGCTTAATAGTTCAATAAAGCATATTAAGACGGAAAGTAAAGCATCTCCAAAAGAAAGATAAAGGCTTCTGGATGAATAAGGAATCATTGTAATGTTTTGTAAAAAAAATACAATGATTCTTTATGGTAAATACATAAACCTAATCACGGGGCAAGCCAAACCGCGGAAAACGATCTAACGGTTCTGTGAAAAAAGTGCTCCTTAAATTCGGTGAAGCTTTATCGTTTTTAATGTCAACGACCAAAAATATAGCCGGGTTAGGTTCATCGGTGTTCGTTAAACCTTGATGTATATTTTTTTCTTGTCTAACCAATAACAGATAGCCCACATCAATGCTAGGAAGCAAAGGGCGTAGATAAACGATCCCATTTCTGGAGGCCCTGGTAGTTTTGCGCAAACATTGCTATAAAACCAAGCGAGCGCAGTTGTGTGTTTTTCACTTCCGTCCTCGTTAATTCCGTTAGGAATACGAAAAATAGCTAAAAACCGTGGTAATAGTCCGCTAAGGACAAATATAAACAACGGATTTTTTCCAAATACATCGAAGAAAAGAGTAACCTTATTTTTTATACCTTGGACTTCAATGTACCAAATCATTGTTCCGATTGTCATTATACCCAAGCCTGTAGTATAGAGCACATAAGAACTTGTCCATATCTTTTTGTTAATTGGAAATCCTAACGACCAAATCCAACTTATGATCACTAGAATAAACCCCGTTACAAACAATCCGGAAAGTAGTTTGAAATGTGGTTCTTGTGTTTTGGGAATGCGAGTCCATAACCAAGCAACATCTCCTTTTTGTTGGATGAAAATACCGGCCAGATACCCGAAAACAACCTGAATAATTGCTGGCAATGAACTAGCAAGTCCTTCCGGTTCGAACGGTACACCTTCGCCTTTATACATATGGGCTGTTCCGAGAATTTTCTTGTCTATACTGGTGCCGAACCAGCCTTCCAATGTATAAGGATCATATGAACCCAAAAAGAAAGTAAGTCCCCAGTATACCAAAAGTAAGAACGCTGAAATATAAATTAGGTTTTTAGGTGTATTGTAATATGCAAGTATAGAGGCGAAGAAATAGGCAATTGCAATACGTTGAAGTACTCCAAGAATTCGTATTCCTTTCTCACTGTCTTCAGTATTCACCCACTCTTTGATCTGGAGAGTATCCCCTGCCCAGTTTATAAAAGGCCACCAATTGAGAAATAGACCGATAGCAAATATAATGATGGTCCGCTTAGCGATTTTTTGCCAGAATAATTTATCGCCGGCTTCCCGTAAACGGGGAATAACAAAGGCCATCGCATTTCCTACAGCAAAAAGGAAAAATGGGAATACAAGGTCGGTTGGTGTGCAGCCGTGCCATGGCGCGTGTTTTAGAGGAGAGAATATGTGGCTCCAGGTTCCCGGATTATTAACCAGAATCATGAGAGCAACTGTAGCGCCCCTGAACACGTCGAGAGAGTAATAGCGTTGTTTCATTGCGTAGTTGTGTTGCGATTTTTTTATCGAAGTGGATAAGGTGTTAGATATAAGCCCGAATTTAGTAAATTATAATTAAAATGTACCTGTCGGAGATATTCCTGTCCAAAGGAATTTATAGACAGGACCATCTATCCTGCCCCCAAGTATAGCTTGAAAAAGAAGTTTATAGTCTTACAATCCCTCTTGAATTTATTTTTTTGTTCTGCGTTTTTACGATTGGCTAGTTAAGCGATGACGGCCCGTTATTGATAGGATATTATCGCTGTTAGTTCAAAACAGTAATTTATCCAGAGTAGTAAATGGTAGATGATAGTAAAAGATATATGTAAAACAAGAAACTTATTAATTTTTTTAAAAAGTTTCTTGTTTTTAGAAACTTTTTTTAATTTCACAATAAATTGTCTGACAATTTTCACTAACTATAATGGCTTAAAAGATGAACTTGGTTGATCAAATTATAAAACAATTTTACTTTTTTGGGTGTCAATCTATTTCAGACCTAAGCGTTTTGACAAAGAAGAGCGTCCCCAAGATTACTGAGGAAATAGGGAAACTAATCAATAGAAAGATCATTATGGAGGCAGGATCCGCCGCTTCAACTGGCGGACGTCGAGCTATGCAATATACACTCTGTTTGGAAAATTTGCCACAGATTGTTACAATAGCAATTGACCAATATTTTACTACAATTGCTGTAGTTAACTTCAATAATGAATTTATAGTATATCCGAAACGGATTCCTTTAGATATGTATGGGGACAAAAAGGGACTATCAATTATAATGGAGGCCGTAAAGAAAGTCCTTCTGACCTTGCCTGATCAACAATCTTTTGTTGTGGGGGTGACGATGCCTGGTTTTGTAGATAGTGAAAATGGGTTGAACCGGTCTTTTCCCGCTGACTCGAATTTCTATTCAGTCAAAATCTATATAGAGAAAAGCCTCGGTCTTCCAGTTCAAATTGCAAACGATTCGAGCGCTATTGCGATCGCAGAACATCGATTTGGCCAAGGTAGAGGATACCAAGATGTTCTTGTTGTTAATCTCAACTGGGGTGTAGGTCTCGGTATTATTATTGAAAATCATATTTATAAAGGACATGCAGGTTATGCGGGTGAGTTTAGCCATATTCCATTGGCTAATTCACAACGACTATGTTCCTGCGGGAAAAAAGGATGCCTAGAAGTCGAAGCTTCACTTTCCTTTGCGTTAGATTATGTGACTAAGTGTTTACGAAATGCGGAACCATCTAGTTTACAATCTGTATTTCAAAAAAATGGGACCATAGGCCTTGATGATTTAGTTTGTGCTTTCGAAGCAGGTGATCAAACAGCTATTAAAGGTGTTAAGACGATGACTCATATGTTGGGTAAAGGTTTGGCGACGCTTATCCATATAATGAACCCACAACGAATTATTATCAGTGGTAATGGAGCGGCCTTTGGTGCGGGACTATTGCCGACCATAGAGACTGCGTTACAAGAATATTGTATCCCACGTCTATCGCGGTCCACAAAGGTGTCCGTTTCGGATCTCGCGTATGTTCAAATAATTTCAACCGCTTGCACAGCGGTTCAACAAATGAATACGAATCAATTTCAACACAATAAAAACAAACTACAACAACGATGAACAAATTTTACAAACACTGTTGCTGTTTAGCTTTGTTGATGCTTTTAAGTATCACAACGCTATTTGCACAGCAAGCAATTACCGGGAAGGTGACGAACGCCAACGGTCCTCTGCCAGGAGTTACTGTGGCGGTTCCTGGAACGTCTCAAGGAACACAAACTGATGCGGAGGGAAACTATTCCGTTGAGGCAAGAAGTGGAGAGAAAATCCGCTTCTCCATAATTGGATATCTTACGCAGGAGATAGCACCCAACGGCCTCACTTTGGACGTTAAGTTAATTGAAGACGTGGGTGCGTTGGATGAAGTGGTAGTCACCGCGATGGGTATCAAACGGGAATCGAAAGCCTTAGGATACGCGGTTAGCAACATCAAAGCGGAAGAAATAACAAAAGCCGGAAATACAAACTTCGGATCGGCTTTATATGGCAAGGCCTCTGGTGTAAAAATTACCACAGCTCCTGGAGGGGCTTCAAGTGCTGTTAACGTGCAGATTCGAGGAATTAACTCTTTGAATTACCAGCGTCAACCCCTATATGTGGTAGACGGCGTTATTATTCGTAATGATCAACAAAATGGATCTAGAGGAGCGAATAATAATAACTACTGGGATGACCAACGTATTCGAGGAAATGGTATGTTGGACATAAATCCAACGGACATTGAGAGTTTATCTATCTTAAAAGGATCTGCAGCAAGTGCGTTATATGGTTCGGATGCTGCCAGTGGTGTAATAGTCATCACGACAAAGAAAGGTACGAAGAGTAGAGGGTTAGGAGTCGACTTTAATTATAGCGGATCGATTGAACGAGCTGCTTTTCTACCTCGTTTCCAAAATATATACGGCCCCGGTTATGATGGAGCTACCAACGTTGCTAATGGTGCCACAGAGGAGGGTTGGATTGTAGATAGTGACTCTCCATCAGGAAGGAGACCTTATTTTAGGGCCTATGGAAACTTCGGACCAAAATTCACTGGTGAACAGGTTCGCTGGTGGGATGGATCAACTCGTAAATATGAAGCTCGTGAAGATAATTATCGTGATGTCTTTGATCTGGGATATAATTCGAATATAAACTTTGCAATTTCCAATCAAACAGATCGCTTAAATTATCGTTTGAGCGGTACACGAATGGATTATAAGAGTACAAGTCCAGGCTCTAAACAAAATAGGAATACGTTCAATCTTAATAGCTCATTGAAACTGAATGATAAGGTTTCGTTAGACGTGGTCGCAAACTATATAAATACAAATACACATAATCGATCTCAGCTCCTGGGACAGGTTTTAGGGTCTTTCGACGGTTTTTTAAGCCGGACCGAAGATATGTCAGTGTTGAAGGATATGTATCAGACGTCGGATGGGTACAAGTTTTCTACGTTTGGAACGGGGCGACCGGAGGACCTAATCTATACAATTCGCCCAACAAACCTTTTGAATTACTTCTGGTCTCAGTATAAAAATAACTACGACGAACAGGAAAATAGGCTATTAACAAGTGCAACATTAAATTGGGAACTTGTAAAGAATTTAAAGTTTAGAGGGCGGATCGGTAACGATTTTACTACCGCAGGAATTACGAACGAACAGCATAATGAATACGCTACGCGTTACAATTCCACAGGTAGCAGTTCTGGTGGTTTCGAAACTTCAAAAGGTATATATTCGATTCTGTACGGTGATTTATTGCTAACATATGGAAACAAAATTAATGAAGATTGGGACTATAGTGTGAGTGCGGGTTTCCAATCTCGCCAAGAAAAATATAATGATCAATCATCAAGCACTGCAGGTGGGTTAGTTACAGAGAACTGGTTTAGCTTAAGTAATAGCTATGCCCAGGCCACGACAACGAATACACGCAGAGAGATGATTAAATACGCCTATTTTGGGATGGCCAATATTGGTTATAAGGGATTTGCATATTTAGACGGTACATTCAGATCGGAATATTCTTCAACTTTACCTATTCAGAATAATAACTATCAATATGGATCGGTAAGCGGTAGCTTTATCTTTAGCGATGCTTTTGGGTTGCAGACTCAACAATTCAACTTTGGTAAATTAAGAGCATCTTACGGTATTGTGGGGAACGATGCTCCTATTTATGCTGCGAATATTGCGAACTCGCAAACCGCTATAGCGTCTATCAACGGATCCGTACCATCCCTAACTTATAATCAAGCCTACGGTAATCTGGGATTGCTGCCTGAGACTAAATATGAATGGGAGTTTGGATTGGAGTTGAAGTTCCTACAAAATAGATTAGGATTAGATGTGAGCTACTATGATAATTACATTAAAGATCAAATTTTAGGATTAACTACCCCGAGTTCAACCGGTGCGACCACGCAAATTGTTAATATTGGACGTGTTGCAAATAACGGGTTGGAAGTGTCCCTTTCTGGTACCCCAATTCAACGTGAGAATTTCAGTTGGAATGCTCGTTTGAATTATTCTTTCAATAGATCAATACTAGAAAAATTGACTGAGGGTGTTGATGAGTTAACTTTCTATAGTGCAGACGAAAATTCCTTAAGGATTGTTGCTAAAGAAGGGGAAAAGCTCGGAAATATCTACGTTTATGATATCGCAAAAGACCAAAATGGGAATAATTTGATTTCTGATGAAGGACTTTATGTGATAGATAAGTCTCATTATAAGCATGTTGGTAATATTTTACCTACAGCTATTGGAGGATTGACTAATACATTGAATTATAAAAACTGGATGTTCGATTTTACAGTGGATTATCGTTTTGGCGGCAAGATGGTGTCCGAAAACTTAAAATATGGCATGGGCGCTGGTCAATATGAAAATACGCTAGAATACAGAGAAACTGGCGTCACTTTGGAAGGGGTAAATCAGAATACTGGAGCGCCGAATGATGTACACATTAGTGGTGCGGATTACTATATGAATACATTTAATTGGGGAGCGGATACATGGACTGAGAAAGGTGCTGTCTATGACAATTCGTTTATTAAAATGCGTGAGATGTCCCTTTCCTATCGCATTCCTTCATCGGTAACCGAGAGATTGCGGATCAATAATTTGCGCGTATCCGTTATCGGACGAAATCTGTTCTATTTTCACAGGACGTTAAAGAATCTTGATCCGGAAGCGCCGGTTGGAAATATGTGGTGGTCGCAAGGAGTGGACGTTGGTTCAAATGCTGCAACTAGAAGCTTCGGTATCTCATTAAATGCAAACTTTTAATTATAAAAAATATCATGAATAAGTTATTTCATACTATATCGTTTCTCATGCTCTCTATTCTTTGTTTTACCGGATGTAAGACGGAATTGGAGGATAGCTTTGAGAATCCAGATCAAACGACGGAATTAAGTATTCCTGGGTTCTTTACCGATATTTTGAATAATGATAGGGTTAGGCCATCATATTGGCATTATAGAACGTTTATTTTATCAAGGCAAGCAATTTATACTCAAACGGCATCGTTCGTTCCCTCTAATAATATGTATCAACCCAATGACGGTTATTCATACGATTATTGGAAGGATTTCTATTCACCAGGTGTTCTTGGCGTTTTTAGAAAGATGGAGGTCGCTTATGAAGCATTGTCTGAAGACGAGAAAGCTAATCAGGCTATTTTTATGCAAGCTGCAAGGGTAGTTATTTACGATGAAGCTGCTAAGATGATCGATAACTTTGGCGATATCCCATTTTCTGAGGCAGGTAGCCTTCCTGCGAGCGGAACTATTGTGAAACCGAAATTTGAGGATCAGAAAGAGCTTTATTACTCGTTTATAGCATCTCTTAAAGAGATTAATACTTTTTTCTCAACAGCAACTACAACACCGTATTTTTCGAAGTACGATATTTTAAGTTCTGGGGACGTAGATAGATGGAGAAGATATACAAACTCATTGCGTTTGCGTTTATTGATGAGGATTTCAAATGTAGATGAATCCATGGCCCAGACGGAGGTTATGGAAATGTTGAATAATCCAACCGAATATCCGCTGATTGATGGGGGGGGGAATGCCAATTATACTCCGGGTAGCTCGGATATTCTTTTGCAACCGCTGACGACGAACACCGAAACCTTGAGAAATGCGCTACTTGAAGGACCTAATTATTATGCGTCCGACTATATGTTGAACGAGGTGATGAAGCCGGCAGATGATCCCCGTATCCCAGTATTTTATGATAAATTCGGAGTAACAGATAAAGGTAAGTTTGTTCCTAATAAAGACTACAGGGCGATGCCTATTACGTTTACTGAAACGGAGATGTTGGCAAATTATCAAAAGTATTCTATTCTTGATTCCGCAACCTTTTTCGATAATAAGCATTTGCCTGGAATTGTAACCACCGCTTCGGAATCCAACTTCAATAAAGCGGAGGCATATTTACGCTGGGGAAGTGATGGTGAGGCGAAGGATGCTTATGAAACGGCTATTAAACAATCTGTGACATTTTATTACTACCTAAACAATCTTATGGCGACAGAAGGATTGAAAATAGAAACAAAACCAGTCGACAATGTTATAGATGATTTTGTTGAGTCGTCTGCTATTCGTTTTGCGGGCGATGCCTCAGAAAAGCTTGAGTTAATTTTGACTCAGAAGTGGCTGCATTATGGTTTTTTGCAAGGACAACATGCCTGGTCAGAATATAGACGAACTGGATACCCAAAGATTACTGTTTTAACTGCAGGTTTAGCTAATTACGCTAAACCGCCATTGCGCTTCTTGTATCCGACAGGTGAGATTTCTAATAACTCAGAAAATTATGAAGCAGTAAGAGAGAAGGATACCAGAGATACTCAAATATTTTGGGATATCGATTAATTCTTGGTATAAAAATGTAAGAAAAGCCGTCTTTTTGGATCCTCTAAAAAGACGGCTTTTCTCTAAAATAACAGATTGATATGAGAATCGTTTTGACTATAAAAAAGATACTTTTGGGTTCGATGTTTTTGGCCGTTTATTTTTCTTCCTTTAGCCAAGCCCATAATGTATCAACTGGATACCGGAAACCTACCGATTCATTGGTAGTTGAGAATCTTGATCAATGGCAAGACCTCAAGTTTGGCCTTTTTATGCATTGGGGGACCTACAGCCAATGGGGGGTTGTAGAAAGTTGGAGCCTTTGTCCAGAAGATGAAAGCTGGACGCAGCGCAAACCCAAACATGGTGCTACTTATAATGAATACGTAAAAAATTATGAATCACTACAGGAAACTTTCAATCCAAAGGAGTTTAACCCTAGAAAATGGGCTGACGCCGCCAAAGCTGCTGGTATGAAATATGTGGTATTTACGACAAAGCATCACGACGGATTCGCTATGTTTGATACCAAACAATCCGATTATAAGATTACCTCGTCAAGAACGCCTTTTTCTAAACATCCGCAAGCGGATGTAACTAAGGCAATTTTTGAAAGTTTTCGTGCGGAAGACTTTAAAATTGGAGCATATTTTTCTAAGCCAGACTGGCACACAGAGTATTATTGGTGGTCTTATTTTCCGCCAAGGGATCGAAATGTTAACTATAATCCTGAGAAATATCCAGAACGTTGGAATAAATATAAGGAGTTTACGTTTAACCAAATTGATGAGTTAACATCCAATTACGGGAAGGTAGATATCTTATGGCTGGACGGTGGATGGGTTCGACCGTTTAGCACTATTGATCAAAATGTCGAATGGCAACGAGCTATCACCGTTGAGCAGGATATCGATATGGATAGAATCGGACACATGGCACGGAAGAATCAACCCGGCATCATTGTAGTCGATCGTACGGTTTCGGGAAAGTGGGAGAATTATGTGACGCCAGAACAAGCAATTCCAGAACATCCGCTGGAAATTCCATGGGAGAGTTGTATCACTATGGGAGATTCATTTTCTTACGTACCAAATGATCTGTATAAACCCACGAAAGTCATTGTGGAGACTTTAGTAAAGATAATTTCCCGTGGAGGAAATTATCTTTTAAATATCGCGCCAGGACCTAACGGTGATTTTGATCAAGAGGCGTATGACCGACTGCGCGATCTGTCTGAGTGGATGGCGTTAAATGGGTCGGCCGTATATTCAACACGAGCGACAGCTCCTTATCGTAATGGAGACTACTACTACACGAAAAGCAAAGAAGGAGACGTTTTAAATGTATTTCATCTTAGCGAGGGAGACGAGTATATTTCGCCGGCTTCTTTTGAGTTTCCGATTCCTGTTGATTTTTCTGTCGAACGGGTTAGGCTACTAGGATATACGGGAAAGGTGAAATGGTCGAAGAATGGAGATAGGTTAATTGTACAAAACCCTGAAGGGAATTTGAATTATGCTGCGACTATACAGCTTGAAGCTAAATAGATGTTGAATGTGTTTGGTATATAAACAACGATTAAATAAGAGAGCGGTAAATATCTCATGGTACAAGTAGCGGAGAGGGGGTACTATTGTATTCTAAAAAAAGTATAGAAAGTATGGTTTTGTGCTCGAGATGTAAAAATAGGCTTGTAGCTGTATTTTTGTTTTTATTTTTTATACCTTTGCAAGCAATTAATTAAATTTTTAACGCTTTAATATTATTCAAGAGATGTATTTAAGTAAAGAGTACAAAGCTGACATTTTCGCGGAATTCGCTGGTGCAGCTGCAAACACTGGTTCTACGGAAGGCCAAGTTGCTTTATTCACGAAGAGAATTGCTCACTTAACTGAGCATTTGAAAAAAAACAGAAAAGATTTTAATACACAACGTTCTCTACAAATGTTAGTAGGTAAACGTCGTTCATTACTAGCATATCTGTACAAAAAAGATATTAACCGTTACCGTGCTATTATTAAAGCATTAGGTTTACGCGATATCATCAAGTAAGCTTTTCGAAAGTTTTAAAAAGCCATTTACGAAAGTAAGTGGCTTTTTTCGTGTCAGTGTTTTTATCTTTTTTTAATAGAGACCAGCGAATTGATTATTTTTTTATCTTTGTGTGAAAATTAAAGGTCTATAAATAAGATGACATACGTCTAAGAAAGATGTACCCGTATGTCGAAATGGAATTAAAAATGAGTTACAACGAAAAGAAAGTAACGATCGAGCTAGGCAATGGAATCGCCCCGATCGAATTATCCACTGGTAAATTAGCGAAACAAGCTGATGGATCAGTCGTATTGAAACAGGGGCAAACTATGCTCCTAGCAACAGTCGTTTCATCAAAAGAACCTAAGGAAGGTGTCGACTTTTTACCGCTATCGGTTGATTACCAAGAAAAATATGCAGCTACAGGACGTATACCTGGTGGTTTCCTTCGTCGTGAAGCGAAATTATCGGATTATGAAGTCTTAATATCTCGGTTGGTTGATAGGGCGTTACGTCCTTTGTTTCCTGAAACCTACCACGCAGATACTCAGGTTATGATTTCATTGATATCTGCGGATAAGGATATCATGCCGGATGCTTTAGCTGGTTTAGCAGCGTCTGCAGCGATTGCTGTTTCGGATATTCCATTTAATGGGCCAATTTCTGAGGTGCGCGTAGCGAAAATTGATGGTCAGTTAGTCATTAACCCAGGACTGACAGCACTCGCGAACGCATCATTAGAGTATATTGTTGCTGGTTCGGCACAGGATATCGTAATGGTGGAAGGTGAGTCTAAAGAAATTTCTGAGGCTGAAATGGTAGAGGCTATTGCTTTTGCACATGATGCAATCAAGAAGCAAGTCGCTGCGCAGATTGAGCTGGCTAATTTGGTGGGATCTTCTGAAAAGCGTGAATCTAATCACGAACCCTCGAACGATGAATTACGGGCCGCAGCTTTTTCAGCAACATATGAGCAGGTATACGCTATCGCGAAATCCGGTTCTTCCAAACATGAACGTACAGAGAAATTTGCGGAAATTGGACAGGCTTTCTTTGCAACTTTAGGTGAAGATATTGATGATGAAACTAAATTTTTAGCGAAAAAATATTTTCACGACGTACAATATGATGCTGTACGTAATCTAGTTTTAGATGAAGGGATTCGTTTAGATGGTCGTGATGCGCGTACAGTGCGTCCGATATGGTCAGAAATTGACTATTTGCCGAATGCGCACGGATCTGCTGTTTTTACGCGTGGTGAGACACAATCATTGACTTCTGTTACGTTAGGTGCTAAGGATAATGAGCAGATGATAGATGGCGCATTTATACATGGCTATAATCGTTTTATATTACATTATAACTTTCCTGGATTTTCTACAGGAGAAGTTCGTCCGAATCGTGGTCCTGGACGTCGGGAGGTAGGTCACGGTAATTTAGCAATGCGTTCGTTGAAACAAGTGCTCCCCGCCGATTCGGAAAATCCTTACACGATTCGTGTGGTATCTGATATTTTAGAATCGAATGGTTCATCGTCGATGGCCACTGTTTGTGCAGGAACGTTAGCATTGTTAGATGCTGGTGTAAAACTGAAAGCACCTGTTTCAGGAATTGCAATGGGGCTAATCACAGATGAGAAGTCAGGAAAATATGCGATTCTTTCGGATATCTTAGGAGATGAAGATCACTTAGGGGATATGGACTTTAAAGTAACTGGCACTGAAAAAGGAATCGTTGCTTGTCAAATGGATTTGAAAATAAACGGTCTGAAGTGGGAGGTTTTAACCCAAGCATTAGACCAAGCTAAAGAGGCTCGTTTGCATATTTTAAACGAAATGAAGAAAACGATAGCCGAGCCGCGTGAAGACTATAAACCACATGCTCCACGAATTATTTCGATAACTATTGATAAAGAATTTATCGGCGCGATTATCGGACCTGGAGGGAAGATTATTCAAGAAATGCAACGTGAAACGGGTTCTACGATTTCCATTGAAGAGGTAGATGGCAAAGGAATCGTTCAGGTGTTCGCGGATAATAAAGAAGCGATCGATGCTGCAGTTTCTCGCATCAAAGCAATTGTGGCTAAACCTGAAGTGGGAGAAGTTTATGAAGGCAAAGTGAAATCCATCATGCCTTTCGGTGCGTTTGTGGAAGTGATTCCAGGAAAAGATGGATTATTACATATTTCGGAAATTGACTGGACTCGTCTGGAGAGTATGGATGGTGTGTTTAAAGAAGGTGATATTGTAAAAGTTAAGTTGCTTGATATTGATAAGCAGGGCAAAATGAAACTTTCTCGTAAAGTTTTATTGCCTCGTCCCGAAAAGCAAAATCCTGCAGGAGCACCTAAAGATGCACCCGAAGCTTAACTAGAGTTTCAATAAAGAAAAAGGCTGTCATTGTGACAGCCTTTTTCTTTTTATGAAGCGTTTATAGCATTATTACTGAATCAATTTTTGATACTTTTTTGTAGAAATTTATCACATCCTCAGCATTATTTACAAAAGTCTCAACGGTTATAGAATTGTATTTCCCTGTTGAAGATGCTTTTTCAGCAAACGTGCTGCTTGGATGTGTAAAGATCGATTTGACTTCATCTACCTTGAGTGGATTGGCTTTTATAATGAATTTGAATCGATAGATTGTTGGAAATTGTTCCACAGTGTTTAGTTTCTCACGAAAGGTCTCGTAGAAGTCTTCTTTGTTATTGCCTTCGTTATCTGAAAGGTCTTGGATATTGATATTGTTGAAATCGCTCATTTATGT
>NZ_JABMCQ010000109.1 GCF_013179575.1 Sphingobacterium shayense
GGGGAGCTCCCGAAGCGTGGGTAGATTTACGTAAATATCATTACGATATTGCGTATTCAGGAGATTTTCCTTCGGACGCGAATGGTTGGGTGCAAGCATTGATCGAGCAAAAGCCTGATACTGATCCTAATAAAGTTTATAAGGGATTTTATTTGTCTCCAGCGCAAGTACAGGGCCGAAAAGGAGCCTATAATGTAAAAAATGAGGGGTCGCCAGCTTATAGGATACGTCCAAGGTATAACTCGGAGTATATGTGGAATCTAAAATCTTTGGAAACGTTAAGGCCGATTTCGGGAATAGCGGATAATTATCATACATCGATACCATGGTTTGCTTATCCAAGTGATATGCCACAGTAAGGTGGTTCGTTTAATTAATGATAAATATGATTATTATGAAAAATCTAAATAAAATATTGTTTCTCTTGATATGTGCTTTAATCGGGGCGTCTTGTGAAAAACACGTTGTGGAATATAAGGCAACACCAATCGATGAGACTTCCACTGCTGAATTTCAATTGTTCTATATGGTTCCTGTGGTTTCAGGAGCTGTTAATACAATTAACAGGATCGAGTTGAATAATGGATTGCTGGGTAACGAAACAGCTCCTTTGTCTGTCTTTAATTTTGTGCCGAGCGGGTCTGTAGGACGATTTTTTACGACAAAGCCAGGCCAGGTTAACCTTAAATTGTATAAAGGAGTTGTGACCGACCTGCTTCAGACGTACGACCAAAATTTCGATTTACCAGCAGGCAAACATAATGTTGTTGTACATGACTTTCAGAAGCCGCCCGTTATATTATCGAACGATATACCATACCCCAAGATAACAACCGAAAATACGGGTACGACCGCTTGGATTAAGTTCTACAACTTTTTATATGAAGCGGAGGGGGTGCCTACAAGCCTGAAACTGCAATATCAATTTCAATATACTGTTGATAATGAAACAGGAGAAAAGAGTGAATGGGCAAATCTCGGTGATCCGGTTTCTTTTGGTGAAGGGACGGGTTGGGAACCTGTTACGGTAAATAAAACTGTTGAAATTTCGTCTGGTAGCGCACGAGTAGATTATCGTATACGTATGATTGGTTCTGATGGTTCAGATCAAGGAAGTTTAGTGATACGAAATGCAAGTGGAAATATGGTAGATTATGCTGATTGGTGGACGGCGTCTATTGGCAGAGTCTATCATCATATGTTAGCTGGATTTCGTCAAGCATCACCTACAGCAGCAGTTCGTCAGTCTACCGCATATTAAAAATAAAAAAAGTAATTTAGGTGCTTAATAATTCCATGCATAATTACAAGAGGTCAATCTAGTTGACCTCTTGTACTATTTGATTATTTAACAGCAGTATGATACGTTTAATTTTATTTGTTTCTTCCCTTTTTTTATTTGTTGAAATTAGTTTTGCGCAACAAAAATTCAAGTTTGCTCAGGTTACCGATACACATGTCGGTGGATCGACCGGTGCAGACGATCTCAGGCGGACCGTGATGGACTTAAACCGACAAACGGATATCGATTTCGTTATTCTTTCAGGCGACATTACGGAATTCGGTTCGGATGATGAATTGGCCTTAGCTAAGCGCATTTTAGATAGCCTCAATTTGCCCTTATACGTAGTTCCGGGGAATCACGACAGTAATTGGTCGGAAAGTGGCGCAAATACGTTTCGAAGTGTTTTCGGTAACGAAACTTTTTTCTTCCGCCATAAAGGATATATGTTTATGGGCACGACCTCCGGTCCCAACATGCGCATGAGTCCTGGACAGGTGCCGCGAGAGAATTTAGTGTGGATGGATTCGGTGTTTAAAGCAAATCCTGATACTAATACGCCTTTAATTTATATAAACCATTATCCCCAAGATTCATCCCTTAATAATTGGAATGAAGCAATTGATCGCCTTAAAACACGAAATGTACAACTTGCGATGTGTGGGCATGGACACAATAACAGCGTTTATGATTGGGAAGGGATTCCTGGAGTCATGGGTCGCTCCAATTTACGTGCTAAAGATTCAGTTGGGGGCTATAATATTATCACTATTGAAAATGGTTCGGCTAGCTACCGTGTCCGCCGGCCCTTACTAAAAACGGAGGAGATTTGGACACGGGTTCCTTTACTAAACCACCAGTTTGCTACAAATAAAAAGTCTTATAAGCGTCCTGATTATTCGATTAACAACAGGTTTACCGACAAGGTAAGTGTAGCCTGGAAATTTCAAGATGATGCTGATCTTGGGGTGGGATTAGGCATTTATAAGAATTTAATTATTACAGGCAATACGAAAGGCGATGTGTATGCGCTCGATGAGAGCTCTGGTAAGAAGGTCTGGAATTTTACAACCGGAGGCAAAGTATATTCAACGCCCACTGTATGGAAAGATGTGGTGGTCTTTGGATCGTCTGATAGCTATATCTATGGGCTTAATGCCCAAACAGGTCGTTTGAATTGGAAAATTAAAACAGCAAAAGCTGTATTAGGTAGTCCTGTAGTTAATGACGGGATCGCTTTTATAGGAGGTTCAGACGGTGTGTTTCGAGCTATTGAAGTTGCATCCGGGAAAATAAAATGGCAGTTTGATCAGGTTGACGGTTATGTGTCTGCAAAACCAACTATTTATAAAAACCTCGTTATTTTTGGCTCCTGGGGAAACGGATTTTATGCTTTGGATGAGAAAAATGGGAAACTTGTGTGGTCTTGGGACAATGGGCATAAAAATCGTATGTTTTCTGCTGCGGCCTGCTATCCTGTTGCTGTGAAAGGTCGTGTGTTTATTGTTGCCCCCGACCGCTATATGACCTGCCTAGACGCAAAGACAGGAACGGTCATCTGGCGAGAGAAAAAGGACAACATTCGTGTTCGTGAGTCGATGGGAATGTCGAAAGATGGCACACTTATCTATGTAAAAACGATGGATGGGAATGTGTTTGGCGTATCAACGTCTGCCGATCACATGGATGTAGCTTGGGAATCAGAATTGAAACTTCCTTACGAGCTTACACCATCCGCGATCGAAACATGTGATCGTCAGGTTTTAGTACCTAGTCATTCTGGTTTAGTAACTGGCATTTCCTCAAGTGACGGAGCAGTAATTTGGCAGTACAAAATTTCGAATTGTATGGTAAATCCAATTGCGGTGCTTAATAAAAAGGAAATTTTGGTATCCACGATGGACGGCGTTATTTCCAAGTTAATATTACAGATTGATGAATAGATATAAGTTAATAGCGTTTGTCATTTGTGTTTTACTCAGTTCAATTTGTTTAGGACAAGATAGTTGGATTCGCGTAAATCAAATAGGTTATAAAAGTGAGGGGCGGAAGGTCGCTGTTTGGGTTGCAAAGAAAGACAAAAAATTGAAGCGTTTTATTGTTAGGAACACGACGGATAATAAGGTGGTGTATGAAGGGACAGTTTCTAGCCCATTTGGAAAATATGGGCCATTTATACAGTCATATAGATTGGATTTCTCCGATTTGACAACTCCGGGTCGGTATGTTGTTGAGGCAGGTGGAATTGTTTCTGGAGAAGTTAAAATTGGAGACGACGTATATAATGGAGCTTCAGACTTTACGCTGCGGTATATGAGGCAACAACGTACGTTGTTTAATCCTTACCTGAAAGACAGTTGTCATACGCATGATGGATTTACGATGTATGGGTCGTCAGCCGGATTAAAAGATAGTACGCGGGTGGATGTCGGGGGAGGATGGCACGATGCATCGGATTACTTGCAATATGCGACGACTTCTGCAAACGCGACTTTTCACTTACTCGCAGCTTATAGGGATTTTCCTGACGTGTTTGCAGATTTCAAACGAGCAAACGGTCTTGACGGGAGTAACGGAATAAAGGATATACTTGATGAGGCTAAATGGGGATTGGATTGGCTACTTAAAATGCATCCCTCTGCCGATATAATGTTTAATCAGATTGCAGACGATCGAGACCATACATCAATGCGGATGCCGAGTGAAGATCCGTTCTATGGACGAGGCTTTGAAAGACCGGTGTATTTTATTGACGGCCAACCGCAACAGCGAGGAAAGTTTATGAATAATACTACTGGAACGAGTTCAACAGCGGCGAAATTTGTTAGTGCTTACAACTTAGGGGCGGCACTTTTTGAAAAGGCAGAACCGGATTATAGTGAGTTACTACGAAAAAAAGCTGAATCGGCTTTTCAATATGCCCATAAACGCTTAGGTGTTACGCAAACAGTATCTGTTAAATCGCCATATATATACGCAGAGGACAACTGGAAGGATGATATGGAGCTTGCTTACGCGTCTATGTATGAGCGGACGTCTGATCCAAAATACAAAGCAGGCGCTTTAAAATATGCTGACGAAGAACCCGTAACCGGATGGATGATACGAGATACTGCAAATCATTATCAATATTACCCATTTATCAATTTAGGGCATTATGCGTTAGCGAAGGAGCTCGTGAAGGACGAACGGAATGAATTGATCGGGTATTATAAAGAAGGGATCGAGCTGGTGTGGAATCGGGCGAAAGAAAATGCATTCTATCGCGGTGTGCCATTCGTCTGGTGTAGTAACAACCTCACCGTTTCGTTTGCGATTCAATGTCTATGGTACCAAAAGCTTAGTGGTGATGCTGCTTATGAGGAGTTGATGCAAGCTAATATTGATTGGTTGTTTGGAGTGAATCCGTGGGGAACGAGCATGGTTTTCGGACTTCCTTCGTGGGGTGATACGCCGATGGATCCCCATTCGGCTTTTACGCATCTGCATGGCTTCCCCATTGATGGGGGACTAGTCGATGGGCCAGTGTATACCTCGATTTTTAATAATTTGATTGGAATAAAATTAAACGAGAAAGATGAATATGCCAATTTTCAGAGTGATTTAGCGGTTTATCATGACGATTATGGAGATTATAGCAGCAACGAGCCGACCATGGACGGAACAGCGTCCTTAATCTATCTGCTCGCTTCTCAGGAAAATGCGAATGGAGCTAAAGTTGATCGATACGGCGCTTTGGTTCGTGGTTCAACCAATAAAAAAGACGTATGTCTCGTGTTTACTGCGCATGATTTGGTTGATGGGAGAGATAAAATAGCTAAAACTCTTCAAAAGAAAGACATACCTGCCAGCTTTTTCCTAACGGGTGACTTTTTGCGTGATGATGCGAATAGGAAGTTTATAAATCAGATTCGTAAAAAACATTATGTAGGACCACATTCTGATAAACATTTGTTGTATGCTCCTTGGGAGAATAGAGATAGTACGATTGTCAGCAGGGAAGATTTTAAGCGAGATTTAGAGAATAATTACCATATGCTTGGACAGTTCGGTATAAATAAAGCAAATTCAAATTATTACTTACCTTCCTATGAGTGGTACAATCAGGATATAGTGAAATGGGCGGGAGAGCTTGATGTTAAGGTGGTTAATTTTACGCCTAGACTGCGCACGCCGGCGGATTATACTTATCCAGAAATGGGGGATAGATACCGAGGTTCTGATGAGTTATTAGCTGGATTGTATAAAATAGAAGAGGAATTCGGATTGGAAGGAAATATTATTTTGATACATTTGGGAGTTGACAACCGACGCCAAGATAAACTTTACAACAAGTTGGGTGTGCTTATAGATCATTTAAGTGCGAAGGGTTACAGTTTTGTTCGCATCGATGAACTTTTCTAACAACAAAGTTTTGCGGTTTTGTGCGTGTTTTGTTGGAAAATTCGCATATTTGTATAATTGAAGATTTTTATTTTAATATGGTAAGAGTAACGGAAAAAGAGTCGAACTATCAGGATTTAGATAAAATGTCTGTTAATGAGTTATTAACAAACATGAATAGTGAGGATAAAACAGTGCCTCTTGCTGTGGGAAATGCAATCCCTCAGCTTGAAGAATTGGTTAAGATTACCGTAGAAAAAATGAAACTTGGAGGAAGGTTATTCTATATCGGCGCGGGTACTAGTGGCCGTTTAGGTATTTTGGATGCCTCCGAATGTCCGCCTACTTTTGGTGTGCCATTTGATTGGGTGATTGGATTGATTGCAGGAGGTGATACTGCAATTCGCAAAGCGGTAGAGTTTGCCGAGGACGACATGGAACAGGCATGGAAGGATCTTCAAGATTTCGAAATTAATAAAAATGATGTTGTTGTTGGAATTGCCGCGTCAGGCACGACGCCATACGTAATTGGAGGATTACGTCAAGCAAATTTAGCTGGGCTCGTAACAGGGTGTGTGGTATGTAACAGCAACTCACCAATAGCAGATGCAGCGCAATTTCCTGTAGAAGTTGTCGTAGGGCCAGAATTTGTTACAGGATCAACACGTATGAAATCAGGTACCGCGCAAAAACTAGTGCTCAATATGCTGAGTACTTCTATTATGATCCAATTGGGGAGAGTAAAGGGGAACAAAATGGTTGATATGCAACTTTCTAATGTGAAGTTGGTGGCTCGAGGTGTGCGGATGGTAATGGATGAAACTGGTTTAGAAGAAGAGACTGCCTCGAAACTACTGGAACAATATGGCAGTGTTCGTAAGGCCATAGAAAACAGCGGGATATCAAAATAACTAACCCCGGTTTCTAGGGCAATACTTTTGTTTAATTTAATCAAATTCTTCTTGAATCCGTTGGCTGTATACTGGAAGAAGAAAATTTAAAAACTTGAATATTTATAAATGTCTCCATTAATATTATTGTCCTTTCTGCTTGTGTATTTCGGACTGTTACTGGCCGTTTCTTATTTAACCGCCCGCAATACGTCAGATAATTCCACATTTTTTGTTGCCAATAGAAACTCTAAATGGTATATGGTTGCTTTCGGTATGATTGGAACAGCCCTCTCAGGAGTAACTTTTATATCAGTACCTGGCGCAGTAGGAACATCGAATTTTAGCTATTTTCAGTTTGTATTGGGTAACGCTTTGGGCTTTATAGTTATCGCCTACGTTTTGCTACCGCTTTATTATCGAATGAACTTGACATCGATCTATACCTATCTTGAAGAACGGATGGGCTATAAGAGTTATAAGTCGGGCGCGATGATCTTTTTGGTTTCGCGGACGGTGGGCTCTGCTTTTCGTTTATATTTGGTCGCTATTATTTTACAGAAATTTATCTTTGATACCTGGAATATCCCATTTGGAATCACGGTTGCGGGGTGCTTACTGTTGATTTGGCTTTATACAAACAAAGGTGGACTCAAGACGATCATCATTACCGACACATTGCAGACAGCATGTCTTTTGTTCGCTGTGCTGCTCTCGATTTACTTTATGGCAGATGGTTTGGGAATTAGTATGCTGGATGCCTTTGAACGGGTAAAAGAGAGTACATATTCAGAGATTGTGGTTTGGGAAGATTTGCTTGGTGATAAAAATCATTTTTGGAAACATGTTATCGGGGGAGCATTTGTGACTATTGCGATGACCGGACTCGATCAAGATTTAATGCAGAAAAATCTTAGTATGAAGACGATCGGCGAGGCGCAAAAAAATATGTTGACTTTCACCGGCGTTTTTGTAATTATTAATTTATTCTTTCTTGCTGTTGGCGCGTTATTATATATCTATGTGGGTGAAAAGGGAATTGATATTTCGCAATTACGCACGCCAGATTATTTATACCCAGAAATTGCACTGAATAATTTATCTGTTGCTGCCGGTATTGTTTTTATGATGGGGTTGACAGCCGCAACGTTTGCTACAACTGACTCAGCGTTAACCGCATTGACAACGTCTTATTGTGTTGATTTTCTTGATTTTAATAAAAAGACGGATCCAAATGATGCTACGCTTGTGCGAAAACGTAATGTTGTGCATTTTGCGTTTAGCGTGGTTATGTTGCTGGTTATTCTTGTATTCAGATTGTTGAATGATGATTCTGTAGTGACGGCTATTTTTACTGCTGCGGGGTATACCTATGGTCCTTTGCTAGGCTTGTTTGCTTTTGGAATATTGACAAAATACAAAGTGAATGATAATTTGGTCCCCTATTTCTGTGTTCTGTCTCCCCTTATTTGGTTTGTATTGAACACTTATTTTATAACTCCATATACGGCCTATCGCATAGGTTTTGAGTTAATTGTATATAATGGATTAACTACTTTTATTTTGCTCTGGCTTACCTCTAAGGGGAAATTACTTGCTGGAGAGGAAATAGGAGGGAAAATCGTAAATTTTAAATGATTCTTGGTTTTGATAATTTAGAAATACATGTATCTTTGTGTCGTTAAATATGAAAACCAAGGAATGGGAAATTAGCTCAGCTGGTTTAGAGCACTACCTCGACAAGGTAGGGGTCACTGGTTCGAACCCAGTATTTCTCACTAAACACCCTTTTTTGGGTGTTTTTTTATTTTATTGCATCGGTTGGCTAGGGAATGATTCCAGAACGCTCTATAATTCTTATGCCGAAGTGACAGTTATTTGTTCGAGCAAAAAAAATAACTTAAGTTTGAGAGAACAGATCGAGCTATATGAGTAACTTTTTAGATGAGACAATAGCGGCGATACGCCGTAAAATTGGGGACTTTGTTCCAGAATTTGGAATTATACTCGGGACCGGATTAGGCAAATTAGTGGATGAAATAGAGGTTTCTCATAGCCTCATGTATTCTAATATACCAAATTTCCCGATCTCGACAGTAGAATTTCATAGTGGTAGACTCATCTTTGGGGTATTAAATGGTCGAAATGTTGTAGCTATGCAAGGGAGACTTCATTATTATGAAGGATATACTATGGAGGAGATCACATTTCCGGTCATAGTTATGAAAGCATTGGGAGTTAAAAAGCTTTTTGTTTCCAACGCAGCTGGGTCTTTGAATCCCAGTATTTTGAAAGGTGACCTTGGAATTATCGATGATCACATCAATTTGCTTCCGGACAACCCCCTTCGAGGTCCAAATGAAGGTGATTTGGGACCACGTTTTCCAGACATGAGTGAACCCTATAGTAAAAAGATGATCGAGCAGGCCTTTGATATTGCACATCGCCTTGATTATCGTGTTCATAAAGTCGTATACGTATCAACCCCGGGTCCAAATTTAGAAACTCGCGCGGAGTATCGGTATATGCGTATAATTGGTGGAGACATTGTGGGAATGAGTACAGTTCCCGAAGTAATCGTCGCCAATCATATGGGTCTACCTGTATTTGCGATATCAGTAGTCACCGACGAAGGATTTCACTCTGATCTGAAACCGGTGTCATTAAGGGAAATCGTAGAGGTAGCGGCTCAAGCTGAACCAAAAATGACAAAGATTCTAAAAGAATTGATTGCAGTACAGTAAAATGCAAATTTTGCCTTATTTTTGGCGTACAATATTTGAATAAAGCGGCATTAATGGATCGGTACTTAAAACGGTTACTATTTTTATTCCTTATTTTTTCGTTGAGTAGCAGTGATTTGTTAGCGCAGGTGGAAGAAGAATTTAGTAGCGCGCTCGACTCTGCGCGAGCATTAGAAGATAATAAGAAGGACTCCGTTGTGTTTAACGCGCAGTATGTGCGTTATGCGACTTTAGCGATGCTTAAACAGGCTACACGTACGATACAGATTGACACGACGCATGTGAATTTTCAGTACTATAATAAGCAGAACCTCCCTTGGGATCCAACGATTAACCTAGGTGCATACGGACTTGCTTCGCGAAACCTTCTATTTAAAGCAGATAAATCGATCGGCTTTCAGCCCGGCTTTCATGCTATGGAGCGTTATGTTCTAAATCCAGACTCGATCCAATACTTTCGAGCACGCGCACGATATTCTGAGCTTTACGCTGTTGGATTTTTCTTCGATGATCAGGTTTTCAGGGCGCGTGTGGCACAGAATATTAACCCGCAATGGAATATCGGAGTCGAGTATCATGCAACTAATACGGATGGATATTATAGTAACCAGGATTACAATGATCGTAAAGCTGCGGTATTTAGCTGGTACGAGTCAAAAAATCGCCGGTATAATATGCTTGTTAATGGAACTTTCAATAACCTTAGCGCTGCGGAAAATGGCTCGGTTGTCGACGATGAAATATATGGGAAAGACGTGTTCAAAGACACATCGAACACCTCAAATTTGGGTTACCAAGTTCGTTTGAGCGGACAAAATGCGAATCGGCCAAATAGTAAATGGCGTGATAATGGTATGTTTCTGCGACAATCGTATTTTATAGGTAGGCTTGACACTGTGAACGCTGGAACTCCGGAAATGGAAATTCACCCGACAAATGCGGTTGCTCATAACACATCGTTTCGCCAACGAAAATATATGTTCTATAAGAACGAAACGGATGCCTATGGCGCATTTCCATACGGTGATGCCGTATTAGTGGATGATACAACGAGTATAACGACTATTACAAACGATTTTTCCTATAGTTTCTATTTGCGTGGTAAAGGCGTATTTAAGAATCAAGCAAAACTAGATCTAGGTTTTCAGAACGATTTGATTTGGTATGGAGATAGTTTATCTAATGAGTTTTATCAAAATAGCATGGTTAAAGGAACGCTCGGTTATCAGTTTAGTGACAAAATTGATATACAAGCAAATGTTAATCAGATTGTAGTAGGGCGAAATGCCGGAGATTTTTTATATGAGGCGAATGCAGCGATCGATATAAGCGATTTTGCAGGGAAGATTACTTTAGGGGCTTACTCGCAAAATAAATCGCCGGAAATGGCCTATGAACGGATGAATTATACATATCATCAATGGGATTCGACTTGGGAGAAAACCAAGATACAAAATCTTTCATTCGGCTATTCTAATAAAAAGATAGGTTTTAATGGTAAGGTGGAGTATTTCCTTATGGATAAATACATGTACTTCCGAGAGATTGACAATCCAGATAACGACGAGTTACGCTTTCGTCAAATTATGCCGGCGCAATCGGGAAGTATGAATTTGCTGAAAGTTAGCGTTGGACAGAATTTTCGAGTGGGTCGGTTTCATTTGGACAATTTGGTTGTTTATCACAAAACAGATGCTGCTGATATCTTGGCAATTCCTGAGTTATATACTTGGCATAGTTTATATTATGCAAATATATTGTATAATGTGATGGACTTTCGGCTAGGTATGGATGTTCGTTTTAATACCCCATTTACGACGCCTTCTTATGCAATCAACATAGGACAGTTCTATAATGATAATGCAGGTATTAAATATTCTACATATCCGATTGGGGATGTATGGTTTACTGGTAATATTGACCGGGTGAATTTATTTGTGTCCTATAATTTCTTTAATCAGTTTGCTTATCCCAAGGGATATTATACCGTCAGACGCTATCCGATGAACGATGCGAATTTTAGATTTGGCGTTTCTTGGAAGTTTTATGATTAAATCGACAGATTATTTTGTTGGTAGCTAGCCTATTGCTGTCTGCCATTGAAAAAAGTTAAAAAAATAATTTTGCAAATCGGATTTTACCCCTATATTTGCACACGCAATAAGCGAAAAGGCATGGAGAATTAGCTCAGCTGGTTCAGAGCATCTGCCTTACAAGCAGAGGGTCACTGGTTCGAATCCAGTATTCTCCACGGTTTAAAAGGAGGCTTAGCTCAGCTGGTTCAGAGCATCTGCCTTACAAGCAGAGGGTCACAGGTTCGAATCCTGTAGCCTCCACAATTCGAAAACCCTACAAAGACATTTGTAGGGTTTTTATTTTTTAATGCTGAGATACTTTTAAATCGGGTAAGCGGTTTCATTTTTTGTTTCTGATAAAACGAAATACGTTTGAACGGTATTTACTTGAGGAAGTACGGCTAGTTTATACCGGAGAAACATGTGGTAATCTTCCATGTCTTTTGTCGCGATCCGTAGCATGAAATCATAGGACCCAGCCATTTGATAACATTCCATCACCTCTGGAAATTTTACAACCTCATTTTCAAATTCGTTCAATATATCTGCTGTATGTGCTTTCAGGAATACTTGTGAAAATGAGATGAGATCCATGCCAACTTTTTTGCGATCTAATATGGCTACAGTACGCTTAATATAGCCGTTTATTTTTAGTTTTTTTACACGCTCATGTATCGCTGCTATTGATTTGTTGAGGGTATAGGATAACTCTTTATTGCTTAGCGAAGCATCTTTTTGCAATAGACGCAGTAATTTGATGTCAATTGAATCTAACTCCATGATATGTTTTCTTGAATTTGTTGCAAATTTTGTTTGTTTCCTGAATTTATTATTGTTTTTGTCATTGTTTCAGTTGTTTTTCTTGAAGTTAGTTATATCTGTTGAATATTATCTTGTTTTATGCAATTTTTGTGTGATAATTAGTTGATTATGATCAAAGATTTAGCGAACGAATGCCTTTCCCCCCAGCTTGATAATAAATTTAAACACCTGTGGTGTTTGGTTGGTAATACGCCAATGTTGGAACTTCAATACACTTATAATGGGCGGCCATCGTCAATTTATGTAAAATGTGAAAATTATAATTTGACAGGTAGTGTCAAGGATCGTATGGCTCTGTATATCTTGTATAAGGCTTATATGAATTGCGCTATTCGTCCCACTGATATGATCGTTGAGGCAACCAGTGGAAATACAGGGATTGCATTTTCGGCTATTGGTAGGGCTTTAGGCCACCAAGTCAAAATTGTAATGCCTAATTGGTTGAGTAAGGAGCGTATTGATATTATTAAAAGCATGGGTGCTGATATACAGCTTATAAGTAAAGAAGAAGGAGGATTTTTGGGTAGTATCCGTTTGAGTGAAGAGCTGGCTGCTCAGGGTGGTGTTTTTCTCCCTCGACAGTTTGAGAATCAATATAATATTGAAGCGCACGAACTAACGACAGGGCGCGAAATAGCCAACCAACTTTTGAGTGTAGGAAAGATTGCTGATGCTTTCGTCGCAGGAGTGGGAACCGGGGGAACGGTGATGGGTGTAGGTCGTTATTTAAAAATTGTTAATCCTTCTGTGAGGATTCACCCGTTGGAGCCTGCTGAAAGCCCAACATTAACGACTGGATACAAAGTTGGTACCCATCGAATACAAGGTATATCGGATGAGTTCGTTCCCGCAATTATACAGTTTGATCAATTAAACGATGTTATTCAAGCGTCGGATGGTGATTCGATTTTGATGGCGCAGAAAATAGCGCGGCAATTAGGTTTAGCGGTGGGGATTTCCTCCGGAGCAAATGTAATTGGCGCGATTAAATTAAAGGAAAAGCTTGGTAAAGATGCTGTGGTTGTAACGCTTCTTTGTGATGACAATAAAAAGTATTTAAGCACAGATCTGGTGCGAGAAGAGCCTGTTAAACAGGGTTTTTTGTCCTCGGAGACAGATTTCCATGGATTCGTTCCAATTAGTCGACTCGCACAATCATTTATTTAATGCCGATGAAAACCTATTTTAATTTTCTTTTATATCTTTTTTTGTTGATCCCAATATTTCTCAGCGCACAGCCGGAAGACACATTGTATTCGACCTCTGATATTGCGTTTTCTCAAGTTCCGGACACGCTGTTAGCGATACCGGAAGATCTTGAGTTTAGCGATGGAAATGCTGAGGCTGAGAAACAAGATAGCCTTTCAAGTAGCCCTGTTGCTAATCCTGTTGAATCGCAGGAGAAAGCCTCTCTCT